>NZ_FR889195.1:22297-98215 GCF_000432215.1 Anaerostipes sp. CAG:276 | reverse complement strand
CCGCCGTATTTTCTGTTCTCTGTCTGGTCTTCAGCCGGCAGGCAATGGGGCTGTTTCTTTCCGGAAACTCTGCAGAGGCAGTCAGGAGCATGGGAGTGGGAGTTGATCTTCTAAGGATCAATGCTCCGTTCTTCGCACTGGTCAGTGTAAAGTTTGTATGCGACGGCATGCTTCGGGGCATGAGTGAAATGAAAGGATTTATGGCTTCCACATTTGTCGATTTGATCGCGAGGGTGACCCTTTCCTATGTGCTGTCCGTTCCTTTTGGGGCCGCAGGCATATGGGCTGCCTGGCCCGTCGGATGGGTGATAGGGACCGGCGTGTCGGTGTGGTTCGGGAAACGGGCTCAGAAAAAATATATATGAGCAGAAAAAAGACCGGGGCCACAGAGCCCCGGTCTTTTTAAAGTCTTTCCAGAAAGAGAATTTGTTTTTGAATAAATTTGACAGTGTCATCCACAGAGTATATTTCATCACTGTGTACGATGTATTTTAGAAAGTCCTTTATAGAAACAGCCAGGCTCTGCTCTGCTAAAGAAAAGGTTTTTTCTGTTTGGAACAGTACTGTATTTGATCTTGAGTCCGAAAAGATTCTAAAATTGTTGCTGAGCGCCATGCAGCCAGGCTTCAGCAGCAAAGGAGTGTGATGGGTGAGTTCCTGTTTTGAACACAATTTTTTAAGCGCAGAAATTGTATCCTCTCTTTTCATCGGATAAAACAACTCTTCAGAAAATCCGAACAGATATCCATTCTCAAAAAAATCTATGGTCCCCTTTTCAGTAAAAAAACTAAGAAAACTGGTTGAATTTTGTACCATGTATCTCATTTTCTCCGCATACGACAGGATGGAGTCCACAATAGATGTAAAATCAGATGTATCCTTTCTGACCATTTCTTTTAGTGCTCTGTCTGAATAATAAGGCAACAGAAACGGTGATGCCGAAAGTTCTGCAAATGAAGATTTTTTGGAAGCAGCAATTTCTTTAGGGCTGTCCGATACTATATTTACTTTGTACTCATGAAATATCAAATCTTCCGTGTGGAAAAACATTTCTTTAAAAATTGAAGTATAAAGCTTGTGCCGTTTCGGATTGGAGGAGACATCTGCCAAAGTATAATCAGCCGATAACGAAATTGTGCAGTCAGTAGTCAAAATAAAAAATGGCATGACATTCATATGGTTAATATGAGCAGGTATATCATCATAATAATATTTGACACGGTAAGAATCGGTACAAGACAGAAGAGGATACATTGCCCCTAGACTTTCCACATTGTAAGCTAACTTGCCAGCCTCGGAACCTGTCTGCAGACATACTATCTGGGTCATCTCCATTTTAGGGAAGCAAAGGCTTACAGAGGACAGAAGCTCCATCAGAAACTGGTAATCCGGCTGGGCAACGATCTGGATACATCCATTTTCTTTAGAGCACTCAGATTCAATTGCAGCCTTTACAATATGGTCAACTTCTGTCTTTCCGTAATACACAGAACTGCTGGGAATTTGATGCGCAAAGCTGCAGATCACAGACTCTCCTTCAGCGTTGGAAATAGATGAAAGAAACTTTTTTACAGCCTGATGCTGCAAAAAACGTTCTTCTCCAATGAAGGAAATTTTATAGGCATTCCAAAGATCTTCTTTCTCAGAAGGAGATAATCTGAGGGCATTGATCAGAGGGACCAAGAGATCTTTATTCCTCGGAAGACGTTCTCCTTTTTTGATTTTAGATATATAACTGACGTCAAGATCACTGACCGAGGATAAAAAAAGCAGTGTCAATCTGGTTTTTTTAATATAGTAAGACAGTTTTTCAGAAAATAATGACATTGCTTTTCTCCTTGTGTAATAAATTTTTTTCGTATGGTAACTATTATATAAAGAATTAAAAATGTTTCCAATTAAATGGGAAAAAATCCATGATATTAATAGATAAAAAAAGTGTCAAACAATATGGACATAAATTTAACTTGCTTAATTATTATGTACATATTTTTTTATTTTATGACTACTGTACTTCGGGCACAGTAGTCTTCTGCCGCAAAATTTGTAATATTAAACCGGGAACTTAATAAACTGATCAATATGATATAATGGAAAAGAGAGAATACAGGCGGTTGACTTAAGTGTGCGGGAGCAATACTTCCACAGAAACGCAAAGGAGGACTGAATATGATCTCAATTTATCATCAGGCAGAAGAATTAACCAGGCAAGTAATTGAAAGCTTTTATCATCAGGATTTAAATCTTTTAATCCAAAAACTTCATCCGGATGTAACGTGGATCGGAGCCGCGGACGGAGAGTGCATCAAAGGATATGAACAGGTTTGTGAATACATTAAAAATATTGATGTACCCAGATGTGATATTCTTAAAAAAGAATTTCAGGTAGTTGCAAACAGTGATGATATTTTTATTGTAGCAGGGTGGATGGAAGTTGCTGCTTCACAGGGAAGCAGTGAGGTATTGGGTGCAGTTCAGAGCATTTCTCTTATATGGAAGACAGAGGGGCAGAAAATTAAACTGCTTCATTTTCATGTATCAAATCCGATTGAATTCCATAAAAATAATAAATATTTTCCTCGCTCCATGGGAGCAAAGACATATGAATATGTTAGAAAACTGCTCAGCCAAAATCGGCGCCGTCTTATTGCCTGTGGGAAACATGATCAGACTTATGTTATAAGAAATATAGACATTGTGTATATAGAAGCAAAAAATACAGACAGTGTGATCCATTGTCTGAACAGGGATATTCTGTCCAGGGAATCTATATCCAATCTGGAGAAAAAAGTCGGAGAAGGTTTCATAAAAACACACAGAAGCTTTATTGTCAACAGCAGATATATTACCGGAATTAAGAGATACCAGTTGACGATCAGCCAGGGAATCGAACTTCCCATTCCTGAGAAAAAATACAGGAACATCAAAGAAAAGATTCTGTGTACAGTGAACCAGAGAGAAAACGAAATTTATATATAATATTTGGTTATTGACTTGTCCAGAGCAGTCATTGACAGAATATGATTGAAAATGTAACAAAACCCCGATATAGTAAAAGGCAAGAATTGCAGCAAAACCGCAGGGTCTTTTGAAAAACAGATGACATCGGGGGTTGAACAAGCATATACATGGCGGTAAAAATAAGAAGATCCTTCTATGCTGAGAGATCTTTTTGTTTATTTATGGCGGGGGTGATCATGTGGCAGAAGAACCAAAACTTAAGGCGGCACTCCAGACAGGGGTGCATATAGCAGGAGAGCCTTTCCGTTCATCGATTGTCTATGGAGAGGACGGGCTTTGTCTGGGTGCGGGATGGGAAAACGAAAATCATCACAAGCTGAGCCTGTCGGGTGTCACGGAAAGTCTGTCACTGGATCTTCCTGAATTTTTGAACTGGGAAATGGAGCTTAGAAGAGCAGGAGCCTTATACAAGGCAGGAAAACAAGAAATTTTAATGGAGATCAGCACTGCCGAAAACAGGAGACTTCTGTTTGCTGCCAAAATAAAAGAAGGAATTTACAGTCTCAGACTATATCCTGAAATCTACTGCAGGCTTCACAACCTGCCCGTGATGGGAAAATATTTGGGGGAGCAGGATCTGATCAAAGTCCGTTATATGCAGGCCTCATACCAGAAAGAAGGGGGATTCCGTGGACAGTGCCTTATAGAGGCCAGTTTTTCGGGAAGCGGGTACAAATTCGGAGATGAGGACGTTAAGCTTCCTCAGCAGGACATTGAAGAACACAAGTCTTTATCTCCGGCAGAAGAAAAGAAATCCGGCGTACACTGGATGGAGCTGAACAAAAAAATCGGCCCTTGTATTGTAAAAAAAATCGGAGGAGCGTTTCAGGACGGAACAATCCGGGTGTGTGTGGACGCAGGGCTGACGATCTCGGTACTGACGCTTGACTTCATGGAGCTTTCTCTGGGAATCAAGCCCGGTCCGAAATTTGATTTTCAGTTTGGGTTAAGAGGCATGGCAGTGACGGTGAAAAAACCTCCGCTGATGATCTCAGGAGGTTTGTATGTGGCTGAACCCGGACGGCTCTATAACGGGGAAGTTACAGTGGCGTTTGAGAAGTTCACTTTTTTAGCCCTTGGCTCTTACGGATTGACAGAACAGACAGACAAGCCTTCCTTTTTCATATATCTTATGCTGGACTACGCGTTCGGAGGACCTCCCTGTTTTTATATTACCGGATTATGTGCAGGATTTGGACTGAACCGGAAAATTAACATACCTCCTCTGTCCGGAGTTAAGGACTTTCCTTTTGTGGCAGCGGCCAGAGGCACGAGTAAAACTTTAAAGCCGGGAACAGGAGCTTCCGAGGCTCTGAATACTCTGAGTGACCATATAAAACCGTGTGAGGGCATGAACTTTCTGACGGCGGGGATTAAATTTACATCCTTTGGCATCGTAGAGTCGGTTGTGATCGTTAACGTGGAATTTGGGACGAAGTTTGAACTCTCCCTTCTGGGGACATCTGAGATCTCCCTTCCTCCCAAATGCAGCGATCCGGTTGTCTACGGATGCCTGAATCTGCGAGCGGTCTTCTCGCCAGGTGACGGGATTCTGCTGATCGAGGGAGCCATGTCAAATGACTCTTACCTGTTTTGCAGAGATGCCAGACTCACCGGAGGCTTTGCTTTTTATTCCTGGTTTAAGGGAGAGTATGCAGGAGATTTTGTGCTCTCTGTGGGAGGATACCACCCTCAGTTTCAGAGAGGCCATTATCCGGCGGTGGACCGGGTGGGGCTGAACTGGAAAATCAGTGATCATCTGGAACTGATCGGAGAAGCCTATTTTGCACTGACGCCAAACTGTCTGATGGCTGGGGGAAAACTGGAACTTAATTATCATATAGGAAAGCTTGCGGCCTGGTGTCATGCTTATGCAGACTTTCTGATCCAGTGGAAGCCGTTTCACTACGATATTTCCATAGGAGTGAGTGTGGGAGCGTCCTACCGCCTGGACCTTTTGTTTATTCATAAGACTTTTAAGATCGAACTGGGTGCGGACCTGCACTTATGGGGACCTGAATTTTCCGGAACCGCACATATAAAATGGTTTATCATCTCTTTTACTATAAAGTTCAATACAGGAAGCCCGAATCAGCCGCCAAGGCTTAACTGGAATCAGTTTTATACAGAATTTCTTCCGGACTTCAGCGGAGGTATAAAAGGTGAAGTTTCTTCCTCTGATATTAGTGAAAAGAGCAAAGAACCGCTGAAACTTGCAAGAATGAATCCTCAGGGAGGATATCTTGGAGAAAGGGAGAAAGGAGGGCTCAAATACCATTACATAAATGCGAGGCAGTTTCAGATGGAAATTGAGAGCGCCCTGCCGGTTGTGTCTGCACAGGTGAACAAAAAGGGTGAACAGCTTAAGGACCCGGGATATGGCATATACCCTATGGGGATTACGGGACTCCATGCTTCGCTGGACGTTCATCTTTACGGATATCACGCGGATGGAACGATGTCGGAGACAGCAGTGAATTACCGGCCCGTCTGTAAAAATGTTCCCAGGGCCCTGTGGAACAGCCGGCAGCCGGATATGAACCAGGACATGATAAAGGACGCATGCATGGGACTTTCTGTCTGGGGCGGGGAAAAGACCGGACATTTCATACCGCCGGACAAAGAAGGAAGACCGGCGTGGTACCGGCTGGCACAGCTCTTAAAAAATGAGGAGTACCGCTGTCCGGAGCATTTTATATGGGAGAAGACCAAAATTATAGAGGGAAAGGATTTTACGGGAGAAGAGATGGAGGATTCCATTGCAAAAAATGATAAGAGAAGTGAATGGCTCTTGGAATTGAATGAGTTTGGAGTCAGGGCGGAAGACCAGATCCATATGGATCATTTTGCAGCACATTTTAAAGAAGTCTTCTCGGCGCCGGTGGAAATGAGGAGTACGGGATGCAGGAGAGATAAAAATTAAGGGGGTCCGGCTATGGAAGTGAGCATGAGGTTTGCAGATGAAGACCTGCCTGAAATAAAGAGCGGGCTTTATGAGCTGGAAATAGGATTAAATACCGGGATCAGAGAAGACGGTACGGAAAAGCAGAGCAAAGAGACGATTCATCTGGTCGCTGCGGCAAAAAGATTTTCGATGGACCCCGGAGAGGTGTATTCTGTTTATCCGGCGGCAGGGAGCGAAGGGGAGTTTTCAAACTGTCTTCCCCATATTGTGTTCAGCCGGGGGACTCTGCCGTGGGAGTTCGGGTGCCGGGACGGAAGCCCGGGGCTGGCTGTATTCCTCTGTACGGAGGATGAGGGAGTGAAGAAGCGCGCGATGAAAACGGCAGAGGTTTGCTGTCAGAAAGAACAGGGTATTTTTGTTTCTGAACACCTGCGGTTACAGAACAGCGATGCCGAAACCGGGGATGAAACATGTGAGATTGTGGATATTCCCCTGAAATTATTCCGCCGGCTGTGCACAGATCCGGAAGAGAGAAAACTGCTCACCCATGTAAGGCAGGTGAAGCTTGATGATAAGGTCACAGATCCTCTGGTCAAAAACGGGACATTTTCCTGCCTGGTGTCCAACAGGTATCCGAAAGAGCCGGAGGAAAAGGGGGAAAAGACTGCTCATAAAGTTTATGTGGTTTCTCTGAAAGAGTATGAAGGGATCACCATTCCTGAAAATGCAGAATTTGTGCGTCTGATCTGTCTGTATACATGGGAGTTTGCAGTCACAAAGGAACCCTGTGATTTTCGGGCGGCTTTGAAGAGAATTTCTCCCGGCGTGCTGAAAAGGGCAGTGAACCCGGAAGGAAAGCCGGGGGAACTTTTGGATATTTTAAGCCGGGGGTACTGTCCGGTGAACCACGATGTCAGGGATGGAAGCAAAACGGTTTCCTGGTATCGGGGACCGTGGATTCCATACGGAGAGAAGCAGATGAAACCCAGATACCGGATATTCTCGGATGAATTTTATTTTTATGACCCCGACTGCGGAATGATGGATGTGAGTTATGCATGCGCATGGCAGCTGGGACGGATGGTATCCATGAATCATCTGACGGTGTGCAGAGAGCTGGTTTCCTGGAGACTGGATCACTGCTCGGAAGCGGCAAAGAACTTTCAGCAGAGCCAGCTTCTTGACCGGATTCCGGCAGAGGGAAAAGATGTGGGGGAACAGCTGATAAACGCATGCGTCCGGGCAGCGGGACAGCTGGCAGCCGGGAAAGGAGATGAGGACGATGGGACGATGGATTCAGGGGAATTGTGACCGGACCGGCTATTTTGAGGGGCTGGACACCGAAGAATTTCCGGAATCAGTGCTGGAAATGTTAAAAGAGGCAAGCCTGTTTTATCATGTGCCGGCAGCGTACCTGTTTCCGGTGCCGGATATGCTGAAAAAGGACAGCCTGAACTTTTTTCAGGTGGATCACAACTGGGTGCTGGCGATGCTGGACGGGATCTGCAGTGTGGGAAGGAATGCGTCCATCGATTATTCCCACGACACAGAACTGATTGTGGATATTTACCGTCAGGCATTAAGGGAAAATGAGCAGGTGCGCCTGAAACTCCAGGATAGAGAGTACATGGATACAGGAGAACAAGTCCCGGAAGTGATCAGTGGATTTTTGCTGAACTCCGTGTTAACAGAAAATTTTCGGGGATTGGAATTTCGGGCATATGACCAGCGGGAGGGAGGAGAACCTTTAAAGGCGCTTCGGATTGAAACTCTCGGGCGGCAGGTTCTTCTGGGAATTTTTAAGGGAGAAATACGGCGGCTTGAGATCGCGCAGCCTCCGGAGGGACTTCATTTTGGGTTCTTTACCGAAGACGGGATAATGAAGAAAACGGTCCGGGACATCGAAGAGGGAAAGCTGGGCGGCAGACAGGCAGAGCTTGTCTTGAAATCCAAAGAAAACAGGGTGATCGATGTAAAGGCCTCGGCGGCCAGACTGGAGGAAGCAGCAGGGCTTCAGAATATGACATCGGCGGAATTTGCCCTGGAGATGATACAAAACGCACAGACCGGAGTATTTACAATGGAGGAGGAACTTAAATGAGGATTTCAGATGATCTTGAAGAAATGCGTCTGCTCCCGATCCATGTGGAAGCCGCCGTGTTTGGCAGCGGAAATGTTCCCATAGCTAACATCAATGAAAATTACCGGAGTTTGCTGGCAGCGCCGACGGGAGATGACATGGAGAGCAAAACATTTACGGAGAAGAGCAGCACAGAGGAGCCCGGGGTACATCTGCATTTCATTCTTCCGGAGGAGTATACCCACGGAAGCCAGCAGGAGGAAGGCGGGGATATCGTCTATCCAGACCTTCCCAACCGGTGGACGGTGACAAGGATCGCGGTTTTGGAAAGCGAAGGAAAGGAACCGGTTTTGAGAAGAAAAAACTGGATTCTTGAGAGCGATCTTCTATCGGCGTTCCCAGACAGCGACAAACAGTACACGTCCATCGGATATGATGATCCCAAAAAGCCGTACCGGTTTCTGGGCAAAATGAGAGACTGGGACGGGGTGGTGACTTCTCCTGGAGAGCACTTTTCACATCTTTCGGCAGTGAGTACGGGGAAACCTCATTTCAGCGGATATTATCCGGAGTGTAAAAATGTCCTTGGCTGCTATGACAGTCTCTCTGATCTCAAGGTCAGAGAAGGGACGGAGGATTTTATAAGGCTCACTTACATCGTGTGCGGCTGGACGGAGAATGAGGACCCCAGAGATCATGCGGTGTGCCATGGAATTGTCACCGGAATCAAATGGACGGGTCCTTACGGCAGCTATGAGACAGGGATCCCAAGCGGCACCAATATACCCAATGTGGCGGTGGGGAATTCGCTGGAAGAGGCGGCAGCAGCCCTCGGAAGCTATTATCTGAAGCAGCCGGAGATGGAAAAAGTGCTGAAGCATTTGTTTTTCGGGACCCTGTCCGATTGGGAGAAACTTGACGGGGCTCTGGAGGGGGAGAAGAAGGTCAAACAGTACCAGTTCCGCCCGGAACCCTCCAGGCAAGAGATTAAAATTCAGAGAAAAGAAGCCGGTTGTTTTCGGGAAAGAGAGGAGATCCTTTATGAAATTTCCCGCAGCAGAAAACATCAGGAGGAATATGAGGAACAGATGAAAGAAAAACGGCAGGAGATCTATCTGCTCTGGCGAAAATACGCGATGGACCCCAAATTTCTTGAAAAGGCAAGGATCGGAATTTCACAGAGAATGGAAGCGGTTACTGGTCTGGAAAAGAAAAGGGAACATGAGGAATTCGTGGAGCAGGAGGCGGTAAAAAAACTCAGAGCTCTGCTTGGAGACGGGGAAGTGCTGATCGAAACGTCCGGAGAGAGGTACTGGAGGCCGAGAGACCTTACGTTCCTGCTGGAAGGGGCGGACCAGAGCAGCATCTATAAGCGGCTGGAAAAATATAAAATTGACAGTAAAATACCAGAGCGCAGGCGGAAAGATCTCATTTCCGAAGTCATAGTGAAGATTTCCGGAGTTACGGAGGGGGAAGAAGCCAGGATTTCAGGCGAACATCTTTTAGAGGGAACGGAGCGGATCAGAGAGCCGGTCATAGAACAGCTTGTACGGGAGGGGGTACTGACTGCCCGGGGCAGTATTTTCTACACGGCAGACAAGCTTCTTCGCCGGTATAAAAAACAGAGAGATACAAGGCTGATGTCTCATGCGGTCACGGCATATGAGGACTGTCTTAACAGACAAGAAAACCTATGCGGGGGGACATTGGCCAGCCCCATTGGAAATTATATCTGGTCTCCGGCGTGGAATCCCCTGATCCTTGAGTGGAGCATGAAGTATTATCCTGACCCGAAGATAAAAGAGGGGGCTTCAGGCCTTGAGAACTGGAGGCTTAGCGAGACGGATTTTGACTATGAAGGAGAAACCATCGGGGAGGAAGTCTTTGAGCCTTTCACCGGCAGATGTATTTTGTCGCCATATGGGTCTGACTATCTGTCAGGGATGTTCAAAAAATATGTCTCAGACGAGAAGTACAGGGATATAGGCAATAAGATGGCGGGAATGAAGATTTTGTCACAGAATCTGGACGGTTTTCATGACAAACTGATCACCAGAAAGGAGAGTGTGGTTGTGGCTCCGTGGATGAACCGGACGTTAGATCAGGAAATCACGGCACTGACTTCCCGGGCCGTTCAGGGGACAGAGCTTTACGAGGACCTGAATCAGTCGAAGAGAAACCAGAGAAAGCCGGAGGAGGCCTTTTATCCTATAAGGGCTGGTTTCGGAAAGATTGACCGGGTCCGGGTGATCGACAGCTTTGGGAGGGTGCTGAAGTACGATGTAGGGGATGTCATCGTGCCTGAGAACCTTCGTATGGGAAAGGAGAATCCTGCACCGAGGTTTCTGCTGAGACCGAGAATTCTGGCGCCTATGAGGATTCAAAGCCGCTGGATTATGGAGGAGACAGGTATAGGCGATGAACTGTCACCGGTTTTTGGATGGCTGTGGGTGAACCTTTTGGATTCCTGTCTGCACATCTATCATCCGGACGGCACCATGGCCGGAAGTATTCAAAATACCATAAGGATGGACGGCAGCGGCATGTATGAAATTTCTCTGAGAAATCCGCCTGGACAGACAAGAAAAGAAAAGGAGATTTTAGACGGGATGGGACCGAGACTCCGGGGATTTGCGGAAGGGCTTTTAGAAGCCGGCAGGAGAGAACCGTCCGCGCTGCCGGAATTTTTAAAGGCTCTCGATGACAGTATGTGGACAAGCAGATCCGGAGGGGGTACCGCCAAGGAGCAGATCCAGGCCGGCATGGGAAGGCCTCTGGCTCTGGCAGGAATCGAGATTGAGGTGGATGTGAAGGGCAGCAGTCCTGTGCCTATGATTTACGATGACAGTGAAAGGGCAGAGTCTCTCCTGGAACGGTTTTCGATCCCCCTCCGCATCGGAGATGAAGTCCGCCAGACAGACGGCACTGCAGGATTTTATCTGCACGGAGAGGGCGGCGGATTTTCTGTATTTCATCAGTGCCGGAGAGAGAAGGGAGCGAAGATCAGGACGGCATATCTGGATCAGAATACAACACTGAACATGAAAACCGCAAAAGACGCTTTGCCTGCAAGACTGACTGTTTTGTTTCATCCGGCAGGAAATATCAGCATGACGACGGGGCTGCTTCCGGTCAGGGAAATGAAGCTCAGTGAAGCATGGACAGAGCGGGCCATGGAGAACATTTATCTTACGTTATTTTACGGCCCTTTCCTGACGCCGCAAAGCCAGCTGCAGATGTTTCTTCCCAAAGCTATGGAAAAAGAATGGAGTTTTTTATCCTTTGAAAAACCGGGAATAAAAAATGAGGAACGGGACATCAAGCCTCCGTGGCTGGATACGGACCAGGAAGAAGAGTGGAAACAGATCAAAGAAGGCTGGCTGCTGCTGAAGGCCGGTGTGCAAGAAAAGGGGTGACTGTGGTGGAAGGAAAATTTACATTTGAGACTGTGGGAGAAAATAAATTGATTGTTTCTGACAGTCATATATCTCCGGTCAAAAACAAGCTGGAGATCAGGGTGAAATTTGATCAGGATGAAGAACCGCTGATCAGCCAGATTGAGTATGCGTTCCCGGCGGGAGCGAAAAGCACTGATTTTGCAGAAATGAAGAACCTCAGACAGATAGAATTCAAAATAGATGACTGGACTGTGGTGGATGTTTCAAAAGAAGAATTTATAGAGTTGAAAAAACAGAAAAAAAAGCGAAGCGGAAATGTGGGGTGGTATGCATGCAGGTTTGAGGAGGAAGAAACATTTACTTATGCTTTAACACCGGGCGAGGCGTGGACAATGAAAGATCAACAGATTATGGATTTGACCATGGAAAACGTGGTGACCACTGCCGTAGAAGGTACTGCTGCCATCCGGTGCACAGTCGGGATTCTTGCAGAAGATCCGCAGGAATATGGACTGGAAATAAAAAAAGAACAGGATCACACAGTGAAGGTTCAGGATTTTTATCCCGAGTCGGGATGTGCTCTGTCGGGAGAGCAGGTCAGGCTCAGCTGGTTTGTCCAAAACGCCCAAAAGCTGTTTTTGTATACCGGAGCGTCAAAGAAGGAAATCGATCCGGCAAAGAGCAGTGAGTTAGTGACTGTTTCTGATACGACGGAATATACGCTGGAAGCAGTTAACGGTGAGAAGAAGGATACAAGAAAAATTTCGATCCAGGTACTGCCGCTCTGCCTGAGACAGTTTTGGGCCGACTATGAGGAAGAAAAGATTAAGTGGGACGTATGCTGCGGGGATCGCATTAAAATAAACGGTATTTCCACAAGCTTTGCATCCGGGTCGGCGAATCTCAGTGAGTATACGCCGGGACGCCCTGTTGTTCTGACCGCAGAGGGAAAAAATACATCTGTGGAAAGTGCTGTTTACTATGGAACAGAGGATGAGAGAATGGATGTCGTACATTTCCAGAAGACCATTACATTTTATAAAGGCTTTCAAATTTTGGATGTGCTGTGGAAGCTTTATGAACTGAGAAGCAATAATACAGCCAAATCCATCCGCATTGTTTTTCAGGACCGTGAACGAAATGAACTTTACGACATAAAGGGAGGTGAGGATCTGGGTACGGAGGGAAGCTGGCAGCAGATCTTGACGGGGACAGACCCGGCAAGGGCCGGAGAGAATATTTTGGTGACGATGTATGTAGAAGGCTACGATGAAGGTACAGGAAAAGAGTATCAGATCACGATTTAAGAAAGGGGAATGCCATGGAAGTGAAGTTATTTAAGATAAACGGCACTGGCCCGGGTCAGACATACGAGGCGGCTGCAGGAGAACTTCTGAAGATTGAATGGGATTGTCCGGGCTGCGATTTCTGTATAATTTATCCATACAACTGGAAAGTTGACTGTAATGGAGAGATAGAAATCTATATTTATGAAACAATGACCGTAATTCTCAGAGCAGTTAAGGACAGGGAGAGTGTACAAAAAGAGATTACAGCCAAACTCAGCGGGGGAGAGGATGTTAAAGGAATTTCTGTGTCCCCTGCTGGTTCCGGTGAGGAGACGAAATTTGATTTTCAGCTGACCAAAACTGCTTTTGGGTATTTGGATCATGGAATCGGCAGAGTTGAGGGGCGTTCAGGAAGTTATGTGTTAAAGAACCAATACACCGTATACAGATACGATATTCTGACAGCCGGCGGAGAAACCGGATATAAAGAAAAAACGGTTAAGGCGGGAAGGTCGGATGCACCGGAAATCCAGAGGCTCAAATATGTGATGATGAAGAATGGAAATGAGCAAAAATATGAGCTATCGTGGAGGGTTGCGAACAATGATGGAAAGGACGTCATCATCGAGGCGTCGGATCACAAGACTACATTTGCCAAAAATGCTTCCGGGCGCGCTTCTTTTGCCAGGACAGGCGGAGAGACTGTAACACTTTCTGTCCGGTGCGATGCAGGAGAAAAGGGAAAGATTGAATTTGCGGACATCTATCCATTTGAATTGAAATAAGGAGGTTCATATGGCTTACGAAAGTATTACGATCGGTACGGAACAAGAGGTAAAAGAAGTATATCTGTTTCTCGTCAATGAGGATGGTTCGCCGGCTGAGATGGACCAGGACAGCAAGACCATTGCTTCTATCTGGAATGGCGAGGAGAAGCTCGTCGATGTAACCGCAGATACAAGGATAACGATTCCCGGATTCGGGACATGCTTTCAGCTGGAGCTTGCCACTACGCCTGCAGGAAACCATGAAGCGGATCGGTGGAGAAAAAGAAAAGAAGCGATAAAACTTTTTGTCAGGGAATTTGTTCCTATGCAGAAACATACAAAAAAACCGGCGGACGCTGACTTTGCAGTCAGTGGGAAACACTATACTGCCGGTGAATTCTCGGCAGAGATTCAGGGAGAAGGATCGGAGACGTATAAAATAAAAGGAAAACCGGGCGACCGAAGAAAATTTTATTTTTTCCGGAATGAGTACCACTCCGTTATCCGATGTGCCAATCAGATGACAATCGGGATCGGGAGAGATGATCTTACAAGTGAATTTTTACAGAAAGCACTTTGGGATCAGCGAAAATGGGATATGCCATGGATGAAAGACCTGTCGGAAGAACTTGCTGATCCGCTGGGGGCTGTCAGTCCCACGGCGGAGCAGAAATTTATGTACAGTTACGCCGGATCGATCTTTGACTGGTCAGTAAGACTTTATGTCAGGCAGCATCCGGATCACGAGCATTTTTCAGACTTTGACAGAAATCACGCAGATGAAAAAAACATGTGGGGTGTGCTTCCCAGGTCACCGGTATATAAGCTGGTGGATTATTTGAAAGTAAATGAAAAAAGTGTTTTTAACTTTCTCAGAAGCAGAAAATATAATGACGGAAACAGTCCTGAAGAAACGGCAGAGAATCGTATTTACACAGAACTCGCAGAGGAATTCTGGAATCTTTATGACAGCGGAGACGGGCTTTTTGCGGACTTTCTGCTCCGGGCCGGAGTGATCTCCAATACGGGTAATCAGTATTTGTTTGAATTTCGTACCGTCAGGACGAAAATTGAAAATATTTATGAGGACAGCAGTCAGTATATTTACAGAGGGTAAGAAAGGGGTATGTTATGCGGGAAATACAGACAGAACTTTTTAAGGGGAAAGAAAAAGAGATCCTCATCAGTATATTTGGAGGAGAGCAGAAATTAAAAGAGGAATACCCGGCATTGTATGAAGACATGAAAACGGCACAAAAGCAGGCCGGAAACCGGAAGGAAGAGGGAAGGACAAGTTCACAGGATGCCGATTTTGACGGATGGGAGGAATTTGAAAAATTAAAGCTGTTTTATGATCCAAAGAAAAAGATACTGACCGTAAATGGAAAGATCCATAAATCGGGCGGACCCGATTATTTGATTGCAAAGCTGAAAGTCTGGAATGGGCAGGGAAAAACATGGACTTTTTCTTATTCGGTACCACAGTGCAGTTTTCTTATGATCAAGGAAAATATACAGATGGAACAGGACGAACTGTCCGGAATACAGGCAGAAATCAATTATATGTTAAGGGTTCCTGACATCTGGAAGCCGGTTAAGGCAGGAAATATGAAGGGAACCGCGGTTATTGGTGCGGGTTTGGATATTATCGGGAAAGGCCAGGTTCTTCATCCGCAGCCCAAAGCCGGGAGATCCAAGATCAACATTGTTTATTTTCGTACAGATGCCATGGGTACATCGGACTACTTTTATGCCAACCCCGAGAGAAGGAACAGTAATTTTTGTGTTTATCTGCCGATTGCCGTGCAGTTTGAGCTGGACGCAGGAAAGCAGGCGGCCCAAGCTCCCAGAGTACAGGGAGATATTTATATTTACAGCGCCAGACATTCCACAGTGCAGTTTCAGAATTTTCAGCAGATTAAATTAATCCCCGCATCTCAGTGGTACAACATGTTTCCATATTATCCTCAGATATCGCAGAGCTTTACAAAAGGATATCTGTTAGTTCTGCCTCAGGCGTGGAACAGTTTTATCAGCCAGGGCGGCGTGGCAGGGGAAGATGATTTTTATTTATCTATGGATATAGAGTTTTCATGTACAGACGGGTATCGATATTCTTTGCAGATGGACAGCTATTTGGTTCCTAAAAAATATGAGGGAGGCAATGTTGTAGAGATCCCCTGTATGCACCTGCTCTGGGGCTGCCTTGAAAAAGAAGCTGTGATCAAAACAAGGGACCGGGGCAGTATACCGGTGTGCGATGTAAAGAGTGGGGATTATGTGGCTTCCGCCAAGGGAAATTATGAAAAGGTCAGCAATATTTATACTGGAAATGAAGAAATTTTGAAATATATAAAGGCTGGAGAAAAAACCATCATGATGACAATGGACCATCCGGTCATGACAAAGGAAGGATGGAAACAGGCAGGGAAACTCACTGGGTCAGAACAGATCTGTATGGATGGAGAACTGTACAGTCCGGTGGATGAGGTTTATGACGAGCCTTATTATGACCGGGTATATTCTTTGGAACTGGAAGATGGAGAAGGGTTTTTTGCCAATGGTTTTTATGTGGGAGACTTCGGAAAGCAAAACAGTATGGAGAAGCCGGAACCGAAGCTTTCACAGGATATCCTGAATGATTTAGAGAAGTTTAAAAATTTATCATAAAAGAGAAAGGAGAAACATTATGCCTGATCCAAAAGAACCAAGCGAGGTAGTACCAAAGGAACCGGAAATAGTTATGGAAGGAGGGACAGGGACCAATGTGGCGATTCCTGTACGCATCAATGCGGGAGTGAAATTTACGCTGCTGAAAAATCATTTTGTGGCGGCGCTTGAAAAAGATGGGGACGTCATGATGCTCCTGCTGGCGCCGACAGATTCTGCAGGCCAGGAGGGAATGACCATACAGGAGATGGTGGAAGAAGTCAGGAAATTGATGGGTGCCAAAGAAGGAGATAAAGAGGTTGCGGATATGGAGACTCAGCTGAACAGTACCGTGAACAGTATGAGCGATCCTAAGAAAGCAGGCGGCGGCTTTAATCCAATGTCTATCCGTATCTATGTACAGCAGGCGTTTTTGTATTACCGTTCTGCTAAAAAGGAGGATGGAACAGAGGAAAAAGAGCTGGAATATGCTTTCAGCCTGAAAGCGGATACTTCTAAGCTTCTTGGAAGTATAGACTTATTCACTCTCGATGAGATCTATTTTTCCGTGTGGAAGACAAACCGTAAAAAAGTCACAGACACGATGAACATGTTTATGATTGAAGACTTCTTGAAGGAGACGGCACAGGCCTGAGACTAAAAAGCCAGGTATGCCGCGTGAGTCAGAAAAAGCCTGCATATACAGGCTTTTTTTGCTTCTTATTTCTGGATTTTATTAGAATACTGGGCTTTTACTAAATATACACCGGCAATCACAATGGCAATTCCCGGGACTTCCCTTAGAGAAAGAACTTCGGAAAAAATAATATAAGAATAAAGTGAGGCGATGACCGGCTGGCATAAACATACAATCGAGGAAAGGTTCACACTGAGCTTTCCCTGGCAGTGGGCCAGCAGGTTATGTCCGATGACCTGAAGGCAGAGGGTCAGTCCCAATAGCGGCCAGAGCTGCTCTGTCCCATGGGGAATCTGGATGCCCTCTGTTAAAACTGAGGTGCCCCCCCAATGCAAGGGCGCTTCCGAACCCGCTTACAAACATGATGACACTGCTTTCGTATCTGTCTCTTAAACGATAGGAGATCAGGATAAAAACCGCATAGAAAAAAGAAGCACTAAAGGCGAGAAAATCTCCAAAATAGTTTGACCGGAGTGGGCTGATCTTTCCGCCCAATAAAACAAAGACTCCGATTAAGGTTACCGCAGCTCCTGCTAAAAATAACTTCGGTATCTTTTCCCGGAATAAAAAGTATGAGACCGGTATCACAGTAAAAGGCGTCAGATTTGTAAGTAAGTTTGCATTTGCTACGGATGTATAGCTGAAAGATAGGTTCCACAATGCTACATCACCGGCGAGGAAAACTCCGGCCAGAAATAAAATGAGTACATCCTTTTTGGTTAAAATTCGCAGGCCCCTGAACGCCAGAGGCAGCAGCAGAGGGAGTGAAAAAAGAACTCTGTAAAACCCGGTGCTGACAGGAGTCAGTGAGCTGAGTTTTACAAAATGCCTCCTGCTGCAAGGAATGCAACTGCTAAGAGCTCAAGCAGTACATATTTTGTTTCGTTGTTCCGTTTGATAATCTTCAAGAGTCTGTCCTCCGTCTGTGCAGGTTTCCTTTGTGTTTAAAACATGATACACTTACACTGGAACTATGAAAAGACCCACTATATACTAAAAAAATAGTACCACCGGGAGAGGGATTTCATGATTATTCTTGACAGAAAAAACAATGAACCTTTGTATATGCAGATTTATACACAAATAAAAGAGGAAATATTAAACGGCATTATCAAGGAAGGTCAGGTATTAACCGGCAGCAGGGGGTTAGCCGGAATACGGTAAACAGTGCTTATGGCCAGCTGGCCGCGGAGGGATATATCATACCGCAAAAAGGGATTGGATATACTGCCGCAAAGGTTCCGGAACTTACTGTCAGCAGGGAGAGACCGGTTCAGATCCGTTTAAAACAAGCGATGCCTGTGGAAAGAAAACAGCCTGACATTCTGTACGATTTGACAAACAGCAGTCAGACAAGCGATCTGTTTCCGAAGAGATTTTGGAAACTCTGTACGTTAGAATGCCTGGATATGCTGGAAAACGAGGCCAGAATATCATCCTGTCAGGATAAGCAGGGAGAATTATACCTGAGAAAAAATCTGCTGTCTTATCTGCAGCGGATCAGAGGTGTTACCTGTGACAAAGATCAAATCATTATCACATGTGGGATACAGCAGTCTTTAGACTATCTCTGCAGGCTGTTCCCGCCTGGAAGGCAGACGATTCTAATGGAGGAACCGGGATTTCATAAAGCGGCAGCGGTATTTTCTAATAACAATATAAATGTGCAGAAGGTTCCTGTGGATGAACATGGAATCGTAGTATCCAAACTTCCACGTGTGTCTGATGCCTGCGCCGTTTACTCAACTCCATCCCATCAGTTTCCAACCGGTGTCACCTTATCCGCCGGCCGCCGGTATGAACTTCTTGAATGGGCGCAGAAGAATGATGCCTTTATTATGGAAGATGACTTTGACAGCGAGTTTCGATATTACTCAAAACCTATTCCGGCGCTGCAGTCCATAGACAGAGATGACCGTGTCATCTACCTTGGAACATTTTCAAAAGCGCTTTCCCCTTCAGTGCGCATGGGATATATGATATTGCCTCCAAAGCTGCTGAAAGCTTATTTTCACAGGTTTGAAAATTACAACAGTACGGTTTCGCTCCTTAATCAGTATGTCATTGCACGTTTGATAGAAACGGGTCAATATGACCGCCATGTCAGGAGGATGAACCATATATTCCGCAGGCGGCTGGAACGTTTTTCAGAAGAATTAGCCGATGTAAAAGACAGGATTGAAATATCCGGCAACGGTACCGGGCAATATTTTCGTTTAAGGTTTGCCGCGCAGGCTGATCAAAATGAGTTAATCCGGAAAGCACTTGAGCATGGGGTAAAAGTGTATCCGACCATGGAGTTTTGGCAGGAAAAGGCTGCCTGTCCGCCCAATTCTCTGTTTTTAGGCTTTGCCAAAATTTCTTTAGAGGATATTCCTGATTGTGTGGAACGGCTGAGAGCAGCGTGGAAAGAATGGATTTAATGGCAGATTCCATCTTTGATCAAAAAATAAATATAAAATTGCTGGAATTATATTCATAAAAGGAATATAATATAACCATAATGTAATCAGTTTGTAATCAAAAGGAGAATGCTATGGCGGTAAAGGAAAAAGGTTGTTTTTATTGTGACCCGGACCATCAGGGGCGAAAGGATCTGATGATCGAAGTGGGGCAGATGAAGGAGGGGGTTTTATACCTGTTTAAAGATCAGGCTCATTTAGGACGCTGTGTAGTCGCAGTGCCGGAGCATAAGAGTGAGCTGTTTGACCTGGAACCAAAACAGAGACATGATTACATAGATGATGTAGCGGCAGCTGCAAGAGCTATAAAAAAACTCTGGGGATGTACAAAGATCAACTACGGCGCTTACGGGGACAAGCTGCCTCACCTGCATTTTCATCTGGTTCCCAAATATGAGGGCGGATTTGAGTTCGGAGGAGCTTTTGCCATTGGAAATGATGAACCAAAATTTCTCGCCGATGAAGAATATGAGACAATGATCGGTCAGCTTAAAAAGGAATTAAATATAAAATAATGAGTGATGCTGAACAGATTCCGGTGAAAGGGTTCTGTTCAGCTGTTTTATTTCATAGGAAAATTGAAGTGGTCCTGCCCGCGTTGTTCCGCCACAGGAAAGTTCGTGTGGGTACACGGGCTTGTAGGCAAAAGCCGAATCACTTATACTGGTAGATAGAAACTGCGAGGGAGGCGGGAATCTTATGCAGAAGTGTTATACTACCGGTGAATTTGCCAAAAGGGCGAAAGTGACCATCCGGACGATAAGGTATTATGATAAAAAAGGTATCTTACAGCCCAGCTTCCGCAATGATGCGGGATATAGGATGTATACTGATCAGGACTTTTTAAAACTCCAAAAGGTGCTGTCTTTAAAATATCTGGGATTTTCGCTGGAAGAGATCAAAAATATGACAATCAACGATGATGTATCAGATATTACAAAATCGCTTCAGATGCAGGCGGACTTGCTTCATAAAAAAGCAGAGCATTTGAAGCTGATGGAAGAAGCTTTGCGAAAGACGACAAAAATAATTGAAGAGACCAGCGAGGTAGACTGGAATGAGATTCTCGGCCTGATCCATATGACGAGTATGGAGCGGACTCTGGTAGAACACTATCAAAACTCCACAAACCTGGATATCAGAATCAGCCTGCATGACAGGTTTTCTGTAAATAAACAGGGGTGGTTTCCGTGGCTTTTTTCTCTTGTGGATTTCAAGGATGCGGATACAGTGCTTGAGGTCGGCTGCGGCAATGGACAGATGTGGAAAAATGAACAAACAAAAGAATTGTCAGGTATGAAAGTCATACTATCGGATATCTCGGAAGGGATGTTGTCTGATGCCCAAAAGAATCTTGGAGGGGTGAGGGGACCTGATTTTTTATTTCGGAGGTTTGACTGCCAGAACATACCGTTTTCTGATAAGACCATTGACCGGGTTATTGCCAATCATGTGCTGTTTTATGTTGGCAGTCTTCAAAAGGCACTAGAGGAAATATGCAGAGTGATGAAAGATGACGGGATTTTTTACTGCAGCGCTTATGGAAAAGAGCATATGAAGGAAGTCACGATGCTGGTCCAGGAGTTTGATCCGCGCATTAGTCTGTCGGAAGTAAATCTTTTTGATATGTTTGGCCTGGATGAAGGGGAAGCTGTTCTTAAAAGGTATTTTGCGGATGTGAAAAAGATAGAGTATGAGGATGCTTTAATCGTTACCGAGGCAGAGCCTCTGCTGGATTATATTCTTTCCTGTCATGGGAACCAGAATGAGATATTAAATAACCGCCAGATGGAATTTAAGAAGTTTCTGAAAAAGAAAATAGATACACAGGGACAAGTAAAAATTACAAAGCAGGCTGGTGTATTTGTGTCAAAGAAAGAGAAATGACAAGAAAATAGATGTAAATAAAAGGAAGATAGATGGTTTACAATAAGCCAAAATAATGTTATATTAAAGATAAAGAAAGGAGCAAACTGCCCACGTTGGTGGTTAGCCTCGAAGTTAAGAAATAAACCTACCTTGACTGGCCAAGTACAAAGGTAGGTTTATTTATGTTATAGGAAATTCCTGCGGAACCTCCTATAACATAAAAACGCTCCGCGGGTTGTGCACGGATGCGTAAGGAAATTATTTGCATTGGCAAATCGCATCCGGCACGCAAAGTTTAAAAGTTTCTCAAAAATGAGGGACTTTTAAACTTTGTTCCACTTGTTTTTCCTATCTATATAGCCAAGCAGTGCCAGGATGAACATTCCAAACGTTATCATTAAAGAATTGATTCTTGACCATTACGTTACGTCACCCACTACAATGACATTAACTGATAACGGACAAAGAGAAAGGGAATATTTATTATGAAAGGAATTATTTTAGCAGGCGGTTCCGGGACAAGGCTGTATCCGCTGACCATGGTGACGTCAAAGCAGCTGCTTCCGATCTATGACAAGCCGATGATCTACTATCCGATGTCTGTGCTCATGGACGCAGGCATCCGGGAGATTCTGATCATTTCCACTCCAGACGACACACCCCGGTTTGAGGCGCTTTTAGGAGACGGACACCAGTTTGGCATCGAGCTTTCCTATGCAGTTCAGCCTTCACCGGACGGGCTTGCACAGGCATTTATCATTGGAGAAGAATTTATCGGTGATGACAATGTGGCTATGGTTCTGGGGGACAATATTTTCCACGGGCACGGGCTCAGGAAACGGCTTCAGGCGGCGGCCAACAAAAAGAGCGGGGCAACGGTATTCGGCTATTATGTAGATGATCCGGAGCGGTTTGGCATCGTAGAGTTTGATTCTGACGGTAAAGCCATTTCCATAGAAGAGAAGCCGGAACATCCAAAGTCCAATTACTGTGTGACGGGACTGTATTTTTATGACAACAGGGTTGTAGAGTATGCAAAGAACCTTGCACCTTCGGACAGAGGTGAGCTAGAGATTACAGATTTGAATAAAATCTATCTGGAAAATGGAGAACTGGAAGTTACCCTGCTTGGACAGGGATTCACATGGCTGGACACGGGGACACATGAATCTCTCGTGGAGGCGACCAACTTTGTCAAAACAGTGGAGACACACCAGCACAGGAAGATTGCATGCCCGGAGGAGATTGCATATCTTCAGCACTGGATCACCAGGGACCAGCTGTTAAAAGACATTGAGCCTCTGAAAAAGAACCAGTACGGACAGTACCTCCTAGACGTTATGAATGGAAAGTATATAGACAAGTAAGACAGGAGAAAACATTTATGAAGATTTTAGTGACCGGCGGCGCCGGATTTATCGGAGGGAATTTTGTGCATCATATGGTGAACAAATACCCCAACGATGAGATTGTGAATCTGGACCTGCTCACCTATGCGGGGAATTTGGAAACATTAAAACCAGTTGAGGATAAACCGAACTACAAGTTTGTAAAAGGTGATATTGCAGATGAAGTATTTATCATGGACCTGTTTGAGAAAGAACAATTTGACATGGTCGTAAACTTTGCGGCGGAGAGCCATGTAGACCGCTCCATCACGGATCCCGGTATTTTTGTGACCACCAATGTGATGGGAACGAGAGTGCTTCTGGATGCCTCAAAAAAATATGGGGTAAAACGGTATCACCAGGTATCGACGGATGAAGTGTACGGGGATCTTCCTCTGGACCGTCCGGACTTATTTTTTACAGAGGATACACCTCTCCACACCTCCAGTCCATACAGCAGCTCCAAGGCCAGCGCAGATCTGTTTGTCCTGGCTTATTACCGCACATACGGACTGCCGGTGACGATTTCCAGGTGTTCCAACAACTATGGACCGTATCATTTCCCGGAAAAGCTGATTCCGCTTATTATAAGCAGGGCGCTGGCAGATGAGGAACTGCCGGTATACGGAAAAGGAGAGAATGTCAGAGACTGGCTCCATGTGTCTGATCACTGCGAAGCCATCGATCTGATCCTTCATAAAGGGAAGCCGGGAGAAGTCTACAATGTAGGCGGACACAACGAGCGCACAAATCTTGAGGTTGTGCAGACCATACTGAAAGCATTGGATAAGCCGGAAAGCCTGATCAAATTTGTGACAGACCGCCCGGGACATGATATGCGTTATGCTATCGATCCGGCAAAGATAGAGAAAGAGCTTGGATGGAAACCAAAGTATACATTTGATACGGGAATCCGTCAGACAATCGAATGGTATCTTAACAACAAAGAATGGTGGCAGAATATTTTGTCCGGTGAATATGCAAACTATTTTGAGAACCAATACGGAAAAAGGTTAGAACAGGAGTAAGGTATGAAGGCATTAGTCACAGGGGCAGCCGGACAGCTGGGCCATGACGTCATGGACGAACTGAAAAAGAGAGGCCATGAAGGGATCGGTGTGGATGTGCAGGAAATGGACGTCACAGATGCCGAAAAAGTACGGCAGGTGATAACGGCTGCAGATGTGGATGCGGTAATCCACTGTGCGGCTTACACTGCGGTGGATGCGGCAGAAGACAATGCAGAACTGTGCAGGAAGATCAATGCGGACGGCACTGAACATATAGCACGTGTATGCCGTGATCTGGATCTTAAGATGATGTACATCAGCACAGATTATGTATTTGACGGACAGGGAGAAAGACCGTGGGATCCGGATGATGAGAGGAATCCGCTGAACGTATATGGACAGACAAAGTATGAGGGAGAACTTGCCATTGAACAGAATCTGGACAAGTTTTTTATTGTGAGGATTGCCTGGGTGTTCGGAATGAACGGTAAAAATTTTATTAAGACAATGCTGAACCTGGCAAAAAATCATGACAGACTTACCGTGGTGAACGACCAGACCGGATCTCCTACTTATACTTATGATCTGGCAAGGCTTCTCGTGGATATGATAGAGACAGAGAAGTATGGAAGATATCACGCCACAAATGAAGGGATTTGCACTTGGTATGAATTTGCCTGTGAAATATTTAAGCAGGCGGGCATCGAAATCGAAGTAGCTCCGGTGGGCAGCGATGAGTATCCGGCAAAGGCAAAAAGACCGGAAAACAGCCGTATGAGTAAGGACAAACTGACACAAAACGGTTTTGAAAGGCTACCGGCATGGCAGGATGCTCTTGCCAGATATTTAAAAGAAATCGGGTATTAGGAGGAACAGATGGGAAAGATTAAGGTTACAAATTGTGAGATTGAAGGACTGCATATCATTGAGCCGGCAGTGTTCCCGGATGAACGGGGATATTTCATGGAGACATATAACCAAAAGGATTTTGAAGAGGCGGGGCTTGGCATGACCTTTGTACAGGATAATCAGTCTATGTCGGTAAAAGGAGTTTTAAGAGGGCTTCATTTTCAGAAGCAGTATCCGCAGGGAAAGCTGGTGCGCGTCGTTCGTGGTAAGGTATTTGATGTGGCGGTGGACCTGAGAAAAGACTCTCAAACTTACGGAAAGTGGTTTGGGGTAGAATTATCCGCAGAGAATAAAAAGCAGTTTTATATTCCGGAAGGATTTGCCCATGGCTTCCTCGTCCTCTCAGAGGAGGCAGAATTTTGTTATAAGTGTACAGACTTTTATCACCCTGGAGATGAAGGCGGGATCAAGTGGGATGATCCTGACATCGGCATTGAATGGCCATTTGAGGAGGGTACGGAATTGGTGATCTCAGAGAAAGACCAGAAATGGTCCGGATTAAAAGACACTTTTAAGTTTTAAAAGACATTTGTTATCATAGCGGTATAATAGGAAATATAGACAAAAATATAGAAAGGCTGATGTATGGGCTAACCATCCTGTACATTGGCTTTTTTATTATGTTTTTTGGGGTTTTAACAAAGTAGAGTGTAAAATAAATCATCTTAAAATTCTGTACATAGTGCACAAATAAAAGGCGAAATTGTTATTAAATTGACAAAACTTTGACATTATAATTGACATTATCTTTCGATGGGCATACAATCAAGGAGAATTAATATGTTCTATATCAATCTGTGGGTTAGATGAAACACAGATTTTTTGCATTTATATCAAAATAAAATAAGGGGCATTAGTCCGTAGGGGGAACGGAGTTATGAAAAAACGTATTAGGCAGGTCATTTCTATCATTCTGTCACTTTTAATGGTGGTACAGAGTCCAAATTTTTCAGCAATTATTAAAAATGTAAAAGCAGATGAGTCGCCGGGGCTGCAGGTCAGTTTTTCCTGTAAGCAGGAGCCGGGGACCAATGTTACGATGCTTAAAAACGGGGCATCTGAAGAACTGACAGGACAGGTCAATGTCACAGCCACGTCTTCCGGCTATGCAAAAGGAGCAAAAGTCACCGTCGCATTGCCGTCTTTTTTCTATGACAGCGACGGAAATCTCCAGGTTTATGATGAGAATGTCAATCCGGAGGATGTAAAGCTTGGAATGCAGGCCAACGTCATAGAGGCGGACAGCTGGCAGACAGTGGAGGGAAAGGCATTTGACCAGGACACAGTTTATAAAGGCAAGATCGTATTCGTAGCAAGCAATGACCTGAAGGCCGGGGAATCTCTGACCTTCCGTATTAAGGTGAAGTTTTTCGGAGATGTGCCTGAGAAAACACAGGGAAAGATTACCGGAAGCTCATCTTACCAGGAGTACTACGATAAGAACGGCAATAAGATCGCGGACGAATGGAAATCTCCTGGGGTAGATGAAAATGCAATTAAAGTGTTTGTAAACACGAACCTTTCATGGGAGACGGTGTTTGAAGACTCCCCTGCCATTCCGGTATGGAAAGAGTATAATTATGCCGATCACTATGTTACAGTTAAAAACACCTCAGAGTCAGAGGATAAGGACGGTCCGAAAGATGTTTCATTTGATAAGATCAACCTGATGTTTGAGCTTCCGTTCTGTTCCTCTGAAGGCGGGCTAGACGGGATATTTACACGGGATATCACAAAATGGATTTATAAAGACGGGCAGATCATCGAAAATACAGAGCCGAACAATCCAAATTCATGGAAGAACACGGAGTTTATCGGGCAAGAGGATAAGGGAGGTGTTCTCGTCTACGATGTCACAGATCTGACAGATGAAGAGATCAAAGATGGGAAGCTTGGAAAACCTATCCCTTATTCTTATACCGGAAACGGTCAGATTGCAGTCATTCATGAAGAAGAAATACACTCTCCAAACTACGCAAAAGCACACCCGGATAAAAACCTGCACCACCAGGCTAAGTTTCTGGTAAGGCTGCCGTTCACAAACAATATTCAGTTTAAGGGCAGCAGCACGACCAACGAACTTCAGACGAAGCTGGTATCCACGATTATTTTTGGAAAACCGGAGATTTACTGGTCTAAGACAAATACAGCTACGGCTACCTTTATGAAGCCGCAGCCGGATTACTCTGCGAAAAAAGTTTCAGAATCAGAAGCTCCGTATAATAAACACGTTTATGTAAACAGCTTATCCGAATTTTATATAGAAAGCATTACAAATAAAGGGAATATCCCGCTGTTTTCACCGAGAGTGACAGATACGGTGCCGGGTCAGTTTATGTTGGACGGACTGTTTTATGAGGTTCCAAAAAAAGATGCAGACGGCGGAATAGAAAAGTTTCTGGCGAAGGAGCATCCGTTCCAGTATGAGGTTACCAATTCCGCTACAGGAGAAAAGCAATGGATTGACTTTACCCAGAGTGTGATAGAGAAGAGTACCGATGATGAAGTGAGGTGGGGAATCTCAGGAATTAAAGGCAGGCTTCCCGGCAATGCCACGGGAAGAGTCCGTGTGAATCTGAAAGAAAAGATAGATGCCGGAACTACACTGCCAGGCAAGATCGTGATCAGCGGTTATCCCAAAAACAACGTTACGATTCAGAATAAAGCAGAAATCCAGTTTGACTACAAATACTACAAAGTTGGCGACGGTGATACGGAAGGCGAATGGATGGTCAAGGAGCAGGAGCCGTACAAGATCCAGGCAGATATGGTACTGACTCCTCCTGAAATCGACACTGTCGTTACAGCAGTACATACAGAAAAGAAAGAAGGGGAAAGCCAGGCAGCAGTGACCGAAGGCGGAAGCAGCCGGTCACCGTATCATCAGACAGTATACGGAAAATACAACCGCCAGGGCATGGACGGGTATATCCTGAGGGCGGGAACACAGTCTAAAGGACCGATCGCGCCAGGCTATCTTCAGCTGGATGTGCCGGGAGCCGCCAATGACAGAGGATATGTGACCGAAAACATTCTTCTGAAAAAAGAACTTCTGGATGCCATGATCAATGTCTCTATAGGAACGAGCGAAGAAGATCAGCAATATCCGTCCGGAAATCTCATTCTTAAAGATGTGAATAACCAGACAAAGAAAATCTCCTTGAAGACGCTCGTTCAGGGCTACGCAGACAGCGATGGAAATGTGGTGATTGAACGCAGTCTGTGGAAGGGCGATTTAGATAACCTTAAAAGTGTAAGGATTGAATACGACTATTTTGCCGGAGACCAGAAAATTGTAAACGGAGATGAACTGGCTGCGGAGACCTATCTGAAGGTTATGGGAACGTTAAAGGATTATGGTTCCCTTACCGCCACCGGTACAGTTTCCACAAACTATCCGGGGACATCCACGAGCTCTGTGACAAAGACAGGGACAGGGACGATCACGATTGAAGGGGTGAATCCGGCCATCACAGGAAATGTCTACAATGAGCCGGATCATCCGCAGGCATCCAATCTGACATCCATTACGGTGCCATATAATGAAGACGGTGCTAAGGCTGTGTTCCATATAGGTAATAAGTCACACTCAGAAATGAACCCCGGGGAATTTCTGATGACGCTGCCGACAAATGTGGTCGATGAAAAGACGGTGGGATTCCTGGCAGATGAGATCACCATCAAAGATTTGAAAAAATTCGGAAAGATTTCAAAAATAGAATTTTATGATATTTCCAACAACACTTATGCAGGAAACTCCAAGGAGCCGGATTTTGTTCTCCCGGCGGATCAGATCCCGGCAGAAAAAGACGGATTGATTACGATTCCTGAGGGTTTGTGGAAAAGTTCTATGGCAAACGGACTGAAATATGTAAGGATTATATTTGAGCCGTTTAACGGAATGGAAACTGCGGAGAAACTGGACATCACCGTAGGCGGAACCGCAGACTTTTACGGCGCGGCTTCTTTCAGGGGTGAATGGGCATGCAAAGATGCGCTGAACATGAACAAACCTGCTCAGACAGCGGGCATGACAATGAATGTCAATAATCCGAAGCCTGAAGTGAATGCACATTTAAATCCATACTATGATAAGACAGAGATCAATACAGAAAACAACGGCAGTATGGTGGACGGCAATGTGATGGGGCTTGCGGTTCCTTATGAAAAGGAAGCTTCCTTTTCCTTCTGGTTTGGAAACAGTGCGGCAAATGATGCACATGATTTCCATACGGTGATCGATTTTACGGAATTAAATTCCGCCAACCAGCTTTCTGCCGAGACAGGAAAAGGTTTTTATGCAAAGTCTGTACTGATCAGGAAAGAGCTTCTGGATATTGCCGATGTCAAAGAAATTACATTGACAGGTTCCGAAGGCAGCTTAACTCTTGTCTATGACAAGGATGCCAAAGCATTCAAAGAAAAGGGCCAGCCTTCCAAGATCTATACTTTAGAAGGAGAAGGCTGGAAGCTTCCGAAAAGCAGCGTTAAGGATCTGGGAATTTTAAAAGGGATAGAGGTGACCGGAGGGACAATGAAAGGCGGAAAGGCGCCGAAAGCGTCTCAGGCCATCGAGGTCACCGGATTTTCAGACATTGAAATGCGGAAAGTTAACCAGGCAGCGGCAAAGATTACGAGCCAACTCTATACCACCGACAGGTCTTTTGAACTTGCAAATCAGGATGCGGCAAGGCTGATGATCAGTCCCATGTATTTTGATACGGCGGTAGATGCGTACTTTGTAACGCCGGATAATAAAACAACCAGATATAATAATGGTGCAGAGCCTTCCGAGCATTACCGTTCAAGCTATGGATACAGTGATGATACGAACTTTGAGATCGGCTATAAAGCGGTCGGCAGTATCGGTGTCGATTTCCGCCAGTACCTGCAGGATTACAGCAGCGGGGCCCCGGAAAGGCACAACGACCAGGAGCAGAACAATGATTCAGCCTACGCAAGATATCAGATAAAGAATTATGCCTACAATACACCGGCAGATCTGAAGATGACAGTGAATCTTCCGTCTGAGGGCTTTGAGACTTACTATCTGAAAGTGGATCCGAGAGTAAAGGACTATGTAAAAGAGATTAAATTATACCGTGCCGATGGATCTTCCTATACGATCGATGATCCGAAGGCGGTCTGGGCTGCCAATGAAAATGCCAAGAGCTGGGACGGACAGAATGGATACTGGAGAATCAATCTTCTGGACGGGGAGCCGAATTACGAGACAGAAAAAGAAGGGAACTACTACCGTCATCCAAAAGAAGAGCCGGACGGGAAAGCGGCGGTCAAAAAAGCAGAGATTCGTTTTTCTGTTAACCAGCAGGAATACGAGGAGATCGGAGGCGTAAAAACTGCCAAATCACCGGATTACGGCACATGGTATAACCAAAGCAATGTAAACACACAAAATACCTTCGAATTTGTGGGAAGGTATTATAAACTTGGAAATTATAAGGCCTCTGCAGAGACAGAAATGACGATCGGAGGCACTGAAAAACCTGATGGAACGAAAACCGAAATAAAAACTGAAAATACAGACACTACGAAGAACAGCAGCTACCGTTCCGGCTGGTCATTTAAAAACTATTACTATACATATAACTGGTATAATCAGTATACTGGTATGCAGGAATACACAGCAAGACATATGAGATCGGAAGTGCCGATCACTGTCTATGACGATGCAAGAATGTACTCTCTAAAAGGAGTCAACCTGCATCCCGAGACGGACAGAAAAGAGTCCTATCCATATGGTGCAACCGGATGTTACAGCATGTCTTTCTACAGGGACAAAACCGGGGCTTCCGGAAACTGGAGCGGCTATTATCCGTATATCGACAATGCGGTGCTGGAAGACACACTTCCTCCGATCACAAAAAGTGACGGGGAGTATAAAGGATTTAAGAGTACGTCTGTTCAGATCAAGAAAAAACTGCTGAACCGGACAGACGGGGATATTATGCTGACGCTTTCCGACGGAAGCACAGTAAAAAGAGCAGCAGCGGATTTCAGCGATGCAGCAGACGCAGATTATAAAGAGATCAGGGTGTTTTACGAAGGAGAGGACAACGCCGGAGAAGCTGTGGACGGAAAAGATATCGTTCTGAATTCCGGACAGTATTTGACGAAGGTTAAATTGTTTGTCAAGGACATTGCCGGTGACGGTGATTTCAGCAAGACTGAGATCGACGGAATATCCAAAGACACGGTATTTGACAACCGCACGGAACCGATGATCAACATCTACGGTGAAATACTGGCGCTGAACGGCGACGGAAATAACGCCGGAGTCAATACGGTTAACACAAAGACGTTTAAAGACTATGATCCGGTCAATACAGTAATCGAAGGAAACACAGAGACGGGTACTCTGCTGGCAAGAAGGATTCCTTTGAAGCCGGGTTATAAGCTGACTGCCAACAATACAAAAGGATGGGATTATCAGGCATCCAAACTTGATGCCGGTAAACCGGAAATGAAGCCGGAGTCTTCAGCGTTTACCATCCATCTGGAAAACGCCGGTACAGACGACGGAGGCAGCGATCCTGCCAACTCTGAATCCAGGGACGCAGATATCAGCGGTTTTGCCTTTGACCAGGCTCTTGACAGCCGGTTCCGGCTTCAGACAATTAAGATTCCGAAAAGTGTCTTTGACTCTGACAAGTGGAATGTGACTCAGTTCAAGATCAATGACGGAACCCACTCCGGTGATGATAAAGGAGTGGACGTAAAAGACAAGTTTAGGCTGGAGACAATCAATGATGAAGAATACTATGTTTTAGATGTTTCCAAACTATTCGTGGGGGACGATGCCTTAAATACATCCACCTATACAATAAGTGGTACAGAATTTACAAAATGTTATATCCAAAGTTTTACTGTAAAAATTGAGGCCAAGGAAACCGATGGAAGCAAGAATGAAAAATTCCTGAGACCGGGCCAGGCATTAGAGGATATTGTCTACGACGGAATCTTTGTGGACCGGACAAAAGAAGATTTGGAAAAGGATGAGTGGAACGAGAATTCTGTGCCTACCATAGGAGGAAGCGGTACACATGATTATTTCTACACTTATTACATCCGAAACAGCATTCAGAATTTTAAGGCAGAATCAGCTACATTCGGTTATCAGCAGAGTACGATAACTGCCGCTCCCCATGCTGATCAAACAGTTTATAACAGAGTTTCCCATGTGGAAATGAAACAGAAGCGGGAGGATGAAGAGACGAAATCTCCTGCGTATGATGAAAAAGACGGAATAAAACTGGAGGTAGATAAGGATCATATCATTCCAGGCGACAGAATTGAATATCAGGTGACGGTTTCCAACAAATCCGAAAAGGAGTCTGACGGTTCTGAGACGAATACGCCGTTTAAAAATCCGGCGGTTCGGGTGACGGCACCTGTAGGAATGAAGATCGTGGGATGGAAGTATGCGAAAAAGACAGATTCGGGCATTGGAGATCTGAAGGGTGAATTTGTAGACAACAGCAGTTCTGTATCAACGAGGACACCTGTGGTAAATGGTGCACTGGAGGCACCGGAATCAAAAAATACATACCGGAATCTGGTGATTACAACCGATACAGATCATGGAGACCAGTATCTGAAACTGAACAAAGACTATACTGTGACTGTTGTTCTGGAGGCAAAGGATGAATTTTCCGGAGCATTTGAGGGAAAAACAGTGAATACAAGCGTTTATGCGGGAGGCGGTCAGAGAAATCACTATTACCCATATTATTTCGGAAACAGAGACACGAATCCGACCTATTCTTACTCCTCATGGTGCAGCGATGCGTTTGGAAGCGCCAGTTTCATTAAACGCTGTGTGGAAAACAGCTCTGCCGTCGATCTGGCACTGAATAATACACCTGTGCCGACAGGAGAGCTTACAAGTTCTGTTTCTTATATGGATGCGGGAACACCTGCAATGAAGTTTTCCAATCCATCTTCTGTGGAAGGGGGAACGGCATGGGTCAATGATTTGATGGATGTAGATCTGACGGTTTCCGACATTAAAAACAATACGATGCATGATCTTAAGGAAACAGGAATTGAAATTGATCTCTCCAACCAGACAGTAAAAAATGAACAGAATTTCTACCTCAGAAAATGGCCGGAGGCAAAATATACGGTTGCGGGAACAGAACATCAGGCTGTCTTTTACTATAAAGAAGACGGGGACACAGACTGGAAAGCCATGGATGCGTCCTTCCGGTCTGATGACAGCAACCTGAAAAAAGTAAAGCAGATCAAATGGGTCTACGAGGACGTTCCTGCCAAAGACGGTACAAATATTTATAAAATGCCGGATGTCATTCTTCATGGAACGGCGAACTACGTGGATGAAAACGGAGCATCTGCTGTCAACCAAAATTACAGTACTATGAATGGTATTCTGGATATTGACTATGGCCATGAACACTATAAAGTGTCAGATGATGACAAGATGGAAGCCCATCTGCTGGCAGATACAAAGAATACATTTACCGTATACCGGCTGCTGCCGAATATGCTGGCAGACGTCCAGGCATTTGACAAAGAAGAAGACGCAAAGAGCACCTATGCTGAAAATAACAGCAAAAACAAAGCAGTGTACCGACCGAATGAAAGTTTTTGGTATAAATTGACTGCCTGGAACAAGCGCACAGACGACAGTGCCAGAAGAGGGGCCCTTGATCATCCGGTGCTCTATGACAAGATTCCGGAATATGTAGATGCACCAAATCCGGATGATGTTGAAATCATATGGTATGACAAGGACGGACATGCGAAGGATTCTTCAGCTTACCAAAAACCAGCAGTCACGGTGACTGACATGAAAGATTTTGATATCGGAGGAAGTCAGGAATTTGAAAAAGTGACTTCAGGCACAGACAGGAAGCCGACAGATACAGCGAACAATCCTGCAGAGGAAATTAACTTTAAGATCTACAAATACGACTTCGGTGATCAGGAGCTGTCCAGAGGCGAACGGATCGAGATCGTCTATAAGACCAAGGCGAGAAAAGAAGACCTGCCGATGGCATCATGGAAGGATACAAAAGAAAACGCATACCTTCCGCGCTATGGAGAATATGCAGACGGTCCTGCGCCGAATGCAAACAATACAGCCGCAAAAGCTATGGATATGGATAATCTGATCCATGATTTCGGAGTTACCGGAACACCCGGAAAAGGCATTGATCCGGGAGAATTCCTGACGGATTCTTATGCATATATTCCGGGCCAGACGACCAGTGACGGAGGCAGATTTTTTGATTATGATATCAATTCTTCTTCCAGGCAGATGTGTTTCACAAATATGACTGTGACAGACCCGTCCAAAGAGGCCTCAGCTGTATCCTACCGCACCGGTGCCGGAGGGGGAGGCACGGACAGTGCCTATTACAGGTATCTCACATCCGGAAGGGTCGTATCCGGAACGGGCTCTGCCAATATGAATAAATGGAAGAACATCATTGGTGATGAATACCACAATATTATCTGGGCAGAACATGCACTGCATCTGCAGAAAGCGTGGATTACCGGAAGCAGTGATATGATAACGGATCAAAAATACTACGATCAGGCAGATATCAATTATTCCGGCGGTTCCGGACACAGAGATGACGTTCCAAACTACGACCAGCAGACTGCGGCATTGGAAGCTGAAGAAAACTATGTAACAAGGCTTTATGCGCTGAACTATGGAGACTGGGACACAGACGGAGCGGAGTTTACTTACGTGATGCCAAGAGGTACAAGACCAGTGCTGAAAGACGGCAGACTTGAAGTGAAGGCCGAAATGAAGGACGGTACAAAGATTACTGTTCCAGAAGAAAATATTAAGATTCTTCAGCAGCCGGGAGATACGGATATCGGCGCTCTTGCGCCGAAAGAACTGGCAGACCCTGTGCATAACGGAGCATATACCGGAAAAACATATAATGCAGCAGATGCAGATTCAAAAGCATGGGTGATCCGAATTACAGTACCGGAGAAACTTACGCGGTTCTGGAACAGAGGAAGTCTGGATGCATCCAAACAGCAGCATTACCAGATGTCTGTAGAATTTAAATCCGAAGTGTTCAAAGAGAATATGAATGAAATGTGGTATGACCGTCTGTATGTGCGGCCGGTCGATATAGAATCCAAGGACAGCGAAGTTCCGAATACGATGTATCACCAGATTTATGACAAGAACGACAGCATGGATATGTCCGAGGCAAACAAAAGCGGAACTGTTCAGTGCAATGATTTGGAAACCGGTATTTGGTATTGCTCATACTGTAATACAGAAGCCTACTATAATCTGCTCTCACCGTGGCCTCTTTACCTGAAGGGAAGGAATACTTATTCTCAGGCAGTGGACAGAAAAGATATAGGATTTAACATTGAAGCTTCAGACGGAAGTACAGACTCCACCAAATATGCGGTCACCGGAACGAGGGCAAAACAGAGGAAACCTTTGGTCCGTTTCTGGGCGGAATACGGCAGGAGGGATGAAAATGACGTCCTCAGTGCTGACCAGTGGTATGCTCAGGCAGAGACAGAGTTGAAACAGCTGAATGTCCGCCTGGAAAATGAGTATATCCTGTCAGACTATCACCACGGAAACGGAAGCGGTGCCGACAGCGGAAGAAGCTATAACTACACTACGAACGGAGGAGCCAGGGGAACCCTGTTTAAACCGGTTGTGACCGTTGTGCTTCCTTATGGCGTACAGCCTGTGGATGAAGACGGTGAAGTGATTCATGCAGATTCTGATGGATCAGTTGTACAGAACTTTGACTGGGAAATGGAACAGAAAGTCTGGTCTTCCGGCGGCAGACTGGCTGCCGACACAGATCCGGACCTGCCGGCTGATTTAAAATCCAAGTTTGACACAGAGATCCGGTATATGGATGTGGATGACGACGGAACAGCGGCAAAACGGTATGTGATCCGGTTTGTTCCGAAAGCAGGAACCTCCACAGAGGATGTCAGAGTGCTCTCAGGACGGTCCAGAAACATAAAAATGAATGTAATTGCAGCAGATTACGCCGGAAACTGGCCGGATGATGCGGATAAGAGAAAGGATTGGGACAGCACGAGAGTCTATCTGGGAAGCCAGCATAATCTTTTCCGATATATCACGGACGAACAGATCGGCGGCGAAAACGCAGGCTATGCGGTCGGCGTGGACACAAATCAGGGCTATTATAATCAGGACCCGCGTCTGGATGCAGTCAGCCCGGATTATACGTACAGCACGTACCGCACAGGAAAAACCATATATGACAACAAGGCGATGGCAGACAGGGCGATTGGCCGGATGACTCCTTATTTTGAAGGCGACAAGATCAGTCTTCAGGATACAGGACTGGCAGATTCCCTGCTGTTCTGGCAGACCGGAAGCGGAGAAGACAAATACACAGACCTTAACTATGATGGAAAAAAAGAAACTGGGGACGGCGCGGAAGAAGCCGTGCTTCAGGATCATGGAGTCATGAATACAGCAAGTCTGTATTCGAAAAATCCGAGAATCAGTCTGACCGCAGGCATTTCCGGCAGCAGAACAGGAACATATTATTCCGCAGAGCCGGAAAATAACACTGGAAGCCCGGCAAAACTGGCTCCGATCCAGTTTGCCTACGGCGACAATCTGTGGTATCAGCTGAAAGCGGCCAATACTCCGGCTGAGAGGTCAGGGTACTGGGGACCGCTGACCGATTATGGTACAACAGGGGATATAACACATTCAGCCTTTACGGTTAATCACACGCTCCCGAAAGCACTGGTCTATGATGACAGCGGCGATCTGGAAAGTTACTATATCGAATATGTGGACCGGGACGGCATCAAACAGACCTTGAGCCAGTCAGATCTGGAAAGCAGTGATCCGTCCAAAAACAAAGGCTGGAAAATACAGCTGGAAGTAAAAAAGGTGAAAGACAAGGACGGAAACTATGATCACCAGGAAATTCTGGCGAATATTATTCCGGGACAGGAAGCAGATGTTACTTCCGGGAATATCCATAAAGGAAAGCTGCCATCAGGAGCGCTTAGATCGGGCAAAGACTTTACACTGTTTTTGAGATCCAGGATTGCAGAGCTTCCGGAACCGGAAGATATTCTGAAAGATCCGGATTACTGGCAGTATAATTCAGAGTCCAGCTACCTTGATCTTCACCGCATGGACGGAGACTTCGTGCCGGGCGGTAATTTCAAAGAGCGTCCAATCGAGACGGTCAGCTACACAAACCAGGTGAAAGACAGCCAGGAAAATGATTATGACTTCGACGGAATCTTCGATGAGCGGTACAGCATGGCAAAGGCTGCCGGAATCAAAGTGACAAAACCTTCGGTTTCTATGCGCACAGACACAAAAGATCCAAGGAGAATTTACCAAAAGGATGACATCACTCAGGATATCCGGTCTTCCGATGCACTCTATAAGACAAAAGACGTATTTACCTTACTGGTCGATGAGGCTACTGTGCATAAGGGCAACCTCAATCAGTTCATCGTCCAGTATAAGATTCCAAACCGGGCTCCGAACACTGTGAAAAACGGACCGGCAGAGCCGACTGATCCAAGGATCGCTGTCTCTGTCAAGCGGGTCCAGACAGGAAAATGGGAGATTCCGGCCGATACGAAGTGTAATGTTGATATTGGCGAACTCAGAAAACACCTGAGAGTTTATGTAGAAGTCCTGGATATTGACAGCGGAAGCTCTAACGTCACAGACGAGACCGACAAAGATATGAACTGGGTGCGCCTGAATCCGGACGGAGCAAAAATTGATGAAAACCAGGTGATCGAACTGACAGGGGCTCTCAAAAAATATTCTGGAAAAGGAGCCGTCGACGAGATGCGCTGGATCGTCACTTCCGACGATCCGGCACACTATCCGGTACCTCAGGGGTTCCGGCTGGATCTGGATGCGGATGACAGTACTGCAGACAAAGAAGATGTCTCTGCCGTAGAAAAGAAGAAAGCAGAAGACAACGGATATAAGACCGACAAGATGCATGCAGATTCCTTTACGGACAGTGTCAACAAAAATGCGCTGCAGATCGCCGTTCAGGTCGGTTTGGAAGAACAGACAGAAATCAGTAAATTCCCGAGCTTCTTTGTGAGCGGATGGGGCAAATACAGCGATACACAGTATGCAGGGCTTACAGCCCAGGATGACCGGGCAGGAGTGGAGATTTCCTCCCAGAATCCGAGCATGGATTTGAAACAGAATCTGCTGTATCTGAAAAAACATGTGGACGCAGACAAGAATATTTCCTATGAGTGGGATAAAAACATCGCGATCAACCTGAAGAACAGTTCTAAACTGAAACAGACGGTACAGCTGATCAATGCCAGTGACGAGATGATGAACCTGCCGTCCGACGATCCGGAGAAATCCAAAGAGGACAATATGTCCAGGCCGGAACTCACGGTAGGACTTCCGTTCATTGCCAACATCGATGAAATGAAGTTTGACTATGTGCCGTATGACCAGGTGATGAGTGACAAAGACTGCCCACTTAATCCGGATTATTCAGCAAAGAATGCCGATACACAGAACCGGTTTTACTGGACGTGGCGCATCATAAATGCAGAGGATGAGACATTGGCGCCGCATATGGAAGAACTGAAGCTGAAAGAGGGATCACCGGTATTTTACCGGAAAGCGGTTGATACGAGCAGAGACCGGAATCTGGTGACCTGGAGGTTTGACAACGATTTAGCGCCGGGAGATAAGATTGTCATCGACTACACATACGAGATTCGGGAGCCAAACATTGGAGTACCTTTGGAAGATATGACCACAAAAGTATACGGAACGAAAGACGGTTCCTTCCGGTTCTTCATTACAGATGACGAGGACGAGGAACAGGCTTCTCTGAGAGTCGATGTCTCAGATGTCAACGATGACGGCAATAAGACCGATAAGAATCTGGCAATTTCAAGCAATAATATTGCATTTGAGGCATTCAGCACACTGACCAGAGGCAAGAAGGTCGTCACAGATGTGGATGACTCTTACCTGCTGAACACGAAGCCGCTTCCGTTACAGGAGGGAGGAAATTATACATTCTCAGATATCCTGACCAATACCGATACAACATCCAACTACTCCGTTCCAATTTTCTTTGATGTGCTGCCGTATGACGGTGACAAGGCCATTACAGGAAGCAAAAACGCCGACGGTTCCTATACATCTCTGACCCGTGAGTCCAAGTGGAACGGCTGGATCGATTTAGACAGCTTCAGGATTGAAAAAGCGGATACGGGAGGAACCCACACGCTGGATGCAGGAAAGTATGATGTGTATGTGGGACCGGTGAAGAAGAATGCCGACGGAAGCTACGCTCTGTATGACATGAAGGATATGCCGGATGTAAACGAGAGAAGTACAAAAGAATACTATCAGGCCATTGCCGATGACGAGACGAAGTTAAATCAGCATTTTGTAAAGGCAGAAGATCTGATAAGTGCAAATCCTGACAACATAGAAGACATCCGCAAGGGCGTCAGAATGTTTATGGTGCGGTTTAAAGATCCGACTGCGGACTTTGGCCCTTCTACCAGCTATGTTTTGAAATATGACATGGAAGCTCCTCTGAACCTTCCGTTTATGAAGGGTTCCGCGGATGCAGCTAAAAATGGAAACGACAGCGATCCGTTTGTAGGCTGGAATACCTTCGCCTTCTGGGCAAAACGGGATGCTCCGGTTGACTCCGCAAGATCAGGAGTCGTGCTCCAGGCACCAACAGGCCGCGGATATGTGGGTGATTACGTTTGGAATGACTTAAACGGCAACGGAAAGCAGGATGAGGCCGAGTACAAAGAGGCCAAAAACGGAAGAATGCTTCCAAGCAAATGGACCACAGATCTGGATGGAGACGGAAAGGCCGACGATCCGGGAATCAACGGAGTCAAAGTCGAACTCCTGACGGAGAGTGGAAATCCGTGCAATGTAGACGGCGAGGCCGTGATTAATAAAAATGGCCAGGATTACGTCATGGATGAGACGACAGGAGATGTGAAGCTGGATGAATACAACGGAACTGTGACGACAAAGAAGAAGCCTTATTCCACTGTGACCAGAAGCGATTACTGGGGCAACCAGGGCTATTACATTATTGCAAATCTGAAGCCGGGCAAATACCGCCTGAGATTTACAATGCCGAACAAATATGACGACTATCAGCTCTCCACGCCGATTACCAAGACCAACACGAAGGTTTCTATCGGACATAAAGGAGATAATGGTCTGACTGCGGAGACTTACACTACCGACAGCTTTGGCGTAAAGGCCATTGACCTGTCTTCCGAGGCGGCTGTAAAGGCCTATGACAAACAGGCTGTGGATGCGGATATCGGAGTCACGAAGCCGGTACGCTACAAAGGTATCGTTTGGAAAGACCTGATCGATGATGACGGACAGAACCATGAAGATACAGATTTTAACGGAAAAATCGATCCGGGCGAAAAGCTTCTGGAAGGAGTAAAGGTCACTGCTTATGAGAAGGGTAATTATTCCCCAGCCGTGGGAATGGACGGAAAACCTCTGGAAGTAATGACAGACGCAGACGGTGTGTATCGTTTTGACATGCTTTGGCCGAACAGGGAATACTACTTTACTGTGGAAGATCTGAGCATAGACGGACAGTTAATGAAGACATCGCCGGTGCGGCTCACAAAGAATCCGCTGAAATACAGCAATGACAATGATGGAACGATGATCGTTTCCGGAAATAAAAACATTGCCAAAACTGAGAATTTTAAAGCGGTTATTCCGACAGATGAAAACACCGGCCGGCCGGTATACGACAATGACGGCAAACAATATGCGGTCTGCGACGGAATCAATTTTGGCCTGGTGCTGGCAAAAGCAGGATACATCGGTGATTATGTCTGGGATGACAAGAACAGAAACGGTATTCAGGACGAAACAGAGAAACCGCTGAAAGACATCAAAGTAAAACTGGAAGCTTATTATTATGATTCTGATCAGGACAAATGGATCAGGATTGAGAAATATGACAAGGAGACGATATCATCTGAGGAAGGCGCATATTTCTTCTCCAATCTTCCGGTGACTGCGGCAGTCTCTTTCGACGGGGGACCGGACATTGATTATCTGATGGGTTACCGTTTAAGCGTTCCGGAGATGAAAGAAGGGTATATTTATACAAAAGCAGCCCAGGGAAAGGATAAGACGAAAGACAGTAATCTCTATTCCGACGGACGCGTAAAAGACGCTAAGATTCCGTATATCATTCTGGCAGAGGAGATTAAGAAAGAGGACATCACAGAGGCCAACAAGAATACGGTGATCTCTTACCAGAATAAGTACTATGACACATTAAATGCGGTCTTTGACAGAGACTATGACATCGGACTCCTTCCCTATGACAAGGGAGAAATCGAGGGGCTCATATGGGACGACACGGATGATAAAGACGGCCTCCAGTCAAAGAACAAAAAAGCCGTCAAGGGAAGGACTGTATGGCTGGAAAAGAAGGTAGTGCCAGAAGAGGAGCCCGTTCCGGAAGAACCGGAAGAGGAAAATAAGGAGGAGACAGACGATCATACTCCTGTCACGGCAAAGAGCAGAAAGAAAGGAAGGGATGGAACGATCCGGACCGGAAGCTATCAGGAGCCGGTAATGCCGGAAGATGACACTTATGAGACGATAGCTTCTGTAAAAACTGACAGTAGCGGTGTCTTTAAGTTCAAAGATCTGGATGTTTATAACAAAGAACTCAAAGTTCCGGAAAAATACCGTATACGCACAAAGAAAAATAATGACGAGGATCTGACCCTTTTAAAGGTTGGAAACGGAAAGAATGCAGAGATCGACAGTGATTTTGGTCTCTTTGACGAAGATGACCGGCTGCATGCTATCTCAAACAGTTTCCTTCTGGTCAATACGCTGGAGTCAGAAGATGCCTACGGAAATCTCTATGATTATGTGACTGCACGGGACGAAAAGACGGTGGACTGCGGTATCATTAAATATGAAAACCGCGTAAACCTTGGAGACAAGGTGTGGAATGACGAGAACCAAAACGGCATTCAGGACGAAGGCGAGAGGGGCATTAAAAATGTTAAGATGAATCTTTACCGCTATGATGCAGAAGGTGATACATGGCAGACGGTGAAAGATCTCCGCGGAACGAGCAGTATCAAGACCGATAAGAATGGACATTATAAGTTTACTGTTCCGGTGACGGACCTGAATCCGGAATCCAAAGATTATCTGAAACCTTACCGTTATAAAGTGGAAGCTGAGACACCTTATGAGGCCTTTCTCACAAAACGAAATGCAGGAAACGACAAGGAGACCGACAGCGACGGCTGGTACGTGGACGAAAACGGACAGCCTTCTGAAGAAGAGACGATCACGGGAATTGCCGGGGCAAAAGAATTCGAATTTGTGAGCACAAGAATGCTGAAGCTGAATGCAGAAGAGGCTGAGAAACAGGGGCTTGAGGAAGATGCAGACAGAATGATGGAAGTGGCTGATCTGAATACGGTAAAAGATGATGAGAGCATTGACTTCGGATTCTTCTATAAACAGGAGGAAATGCCTTATTATAAGGAAAACAAGAAAACTCCGAAGCAGGAACCAAGACAAAAGAGACAGCCAAGACGTCCGCTTCGCGTACTGAGGACCGGGGATGACAGGAATCTTTTCATATTTATTATACTGATCGCATCATCTGCCGGGGCAGCAGCTGTCCTGTACAGAAAGAAACGGAAGGACGAAGAAGCATAACAAAAAACATCCATCATAAGCGATTTTAAGTTTGTGATGGATGTTTTTCTCAATGACGAAGACAACAGGAGGGAGAACGTTGGAAAAGGCAAAAGACTTTTTACAGAAAAAGAGAAATCGAGTGGCCGTGGCCTTTGCCGCCGCGGTGATCCTGGGGATTGCCGTATATTTTATGACGAACAGCGGAGAAGATTCCGCAGAGGTGCTTTACAAAGCGGAAAAGGAACTTGCGGGACAAAAAAGAGAGGAAACTGCAGTAGGTATCCAGAACTACCAGGGAGGCCTTCATCCGGCGTTTGCAGAATATTCAGGAGAGAAGACCCTTTCCGATCTTTTGTTTTCTCCTCTGATCAGGATTAAGCAGGACGGCTCAATAGATTATATCCTGGCAGAAGACATCGATGTTTCTTCGAAAGGGAAAACATATACAGTCAGATTAAAAGACGGACTGAAATACAGTGACGGATCAAAACTTGCCGCCGCCGATGTGAAAAAAGATCTTTTGCTGCTTGGAGACGGAAGATCTTCCTTTGGTTTCCGTGACTGTTTTGCAAGACTCAAAGGCTATGATTCAAATAAATTGACCCAGTCAGAGGATATGGAAGGGATTGAAGTCAAGGATGATATAACACTTGTATTTCATTTTACCGAGCCGGACCCGGCCAATATGTATCTGTTTACGGGAGGGATCGGCAGAACGGCCAACAGGGCAAAAAACAAGTACTTATATACCGGCGCATTTATGCTGAAGGGACAGCCGGCCAACCTTCCGATGACTCTGGAAGCCAACCCGAATTATTATGACGGGAAAGTCAAGGAGAAAAATATTCTTGTCAAAAATATCAACAGCAATAATATCGAGGCAATGCTCACGAAGGGAAATGTGGATATCACACAGTTCCAGGCCAACAAAAGCCTGATCTCCCGCCTTAAGAAATCCGGGGTGATTACCCTGTATCACGGAAGCAGTGATGTACAGGCAGTTTTGGATTTTAAATCGGACAGCAAATCGGCAGTAAACAAAAAAGAAGTGCGGCAGGCAGTCTGCTATGCTTTTCAGAAAGAGAGATTTGTGACAGACTCTCTGGGAGACAGCGGGCAGGCAGCTTTTTCTAATTTTAAGGAAGGAAGCTTTATGGCCGGAGCGGAAAAGGAAATGTATCCTTACTCTAAGGAAAAGGCAGAGGAATGTCTGAAAAATGCGGGGTATGAGAAGAATAAAAAGGGGATCTTTGAAAAAGGCGGAAAGGAGTTGTCTCTCACTCTGAAAGCGGACGGCATCCTGTATGCGGATTTATTTGTACAGCAGTTTACCAAAGATATGAAAGCGGCAGGTATCATTGTCAAGACGACGGATTCCGGAAACTATGACCTCTATTACCGCAATGCAGCCATACCTTCTCTGACCTCAGTGGGAGCATTTCTGGACGAAAGAAACTTTCAGGATGAGAAACTTGTAAGTCTGAATGCCCGGCTTAAAAAGGCGGAAGATTTAAAAGAAGCAGGCAAAGTGTGTAAAGAGATCGATGAAAAAATTCTCAATGAGAGTCTTACAATGCCGGTATATACGGAAAGAAAGTTTGCTGCTGTGGGAAATGGCAGTCATAAGATAGAAGTGAAGGATATTGACCGGCCCTTCAGTGAACTGTTAAAATAACAGGAAGAGCAGAACCAGAGGGGGCAGCATAGGATACTGCCTCCTTTTTTCTCTGTTTCACAGAGGGAAAGTTTTACATAACGAACTTTCTCTTGAAAAAGGCATAGACTAAAGGAAAGAAGTGAATACAAAAGTTGACTTTTCCCATAGAAAAATGTACGATTAATTTCGGATGTCTTATATTGACAAGGTTTAAAATGGAGTTTATACTATTTCATATAATACATACCAAAAAAGTATGAAATATAGAAGGGACAAAAAATGGATTGGTTATTTATAGAACGAAATATACCTCTCTATATAGAGGCAATGAAACTAACGCTGGGAATCGGAGCCCTGGGCGTCGTGCTGTCAGTGGTGATCGGATTCTTATGTTCTATGGTCCGTTATTATAGAGTTCCTGTGCTGAATAGGATTGTAGGAATTTATATAGAGCTTTCCAGAAATACGCCTCTGCTGATCCAGCTGTTTTTTCTGTACTATGGACTGCCCAAGATCGGAATTAAATTAAATGCGTTTGTCATCGCTGTGATCGGACTGACGTTTCTCGGTGCCAGCTATATGTCAGAAGCTTTCCGCGGAGGGCTGGAGGCAGTCAATAAGATCCAGGAAGAATCCGGTCTGAGCATCGGGCTCACAAAGCCTCAGCTGATGCGTTATATTATACTGCCGCAGGCTTTGGCTATTGCCATGCCGTCGGTGGGGGCTAATGTGATCTTTCTTCTGAAGGAGACCTCGGTGTTCAGTGCGATTGCTCTTGCGGACCTGATGTTTGTAGCCAAAGACTTGATTGGCATGTATTATAAAACAAATGAAGCGCTGTTTATGCTCGTTGTTGCATATTTAATTATTTTGCTTCCAATTTCAATTATTTTCAGTGTGTTAGAAAGGAAGGCTCGGTATGCTGGCTTCGGGAATTAATATTTTATTTGAAGGACAAAATATGGCACGGCTCATGTCCGGTTTGGCTGTGACCATTAAGATTGCCCTGGTGGCCGTCGTGCTTTCATTGATATTCGGGGTGATATTCGGGATCATCATGACCTCAAAGAATCTAATCGTCAAGGCGGTCTGCCGGCTTTATCTGGAGGCTATCCGCATTATTCCGATTCTGGTGTGGCTGTTCTTATTTTACTTCGGACTTACAAGGGCTATGGGCATCCATCTGGAAGGTGAGTTTATTTCTATTGTAGTGTTCACCATGTGGGGAACTGCGGAGATGGGAGACATTGTGCGGGGAGCCGTGACTTCCATGCCGAGGCATCAGACGGAGAGCGGCCTGTCCCTGGGACTCACGAAGCTGCAGATCTACCGCTACATTTTAGTTCCGCAGACTGTAAGAAGAGTCCTTCCCGGTGCGATTAATCTTGCCACAAGGATGGTAAAAACGACATCGCTTGTCGTGATCATCGGTGTGGTGGAGGTGCTGAAAGTCGGACAGCAGATTATTGAGGGAGGTATTTTAAATACTCCTGCGGCACCGCTTTGGGTCTATGGATTTATATTTTTCTTATACTTCATCCTCTGCTATCCGATTTCCATCGTGGCTAAGAGGCTGGAAGCAAAATGGCAAAGTTAGGAGTTAGCAAATGGGAAATGAGTTATTGAAGATCAGTCATCTGAAAAAAGCATTTGGGGAGACAGAGGTATTAAAAGATATCTCTTTTGATATAAATAAGGGAGAGGTAGTTGTTATTCTGGGGCCTTCCGGATGCGGAAAGAGTACACTGCTTCGCTGTATCAACGGACTGGAAGAATTTCAGGGCGGAGAGATCAGCCTGGACGGGCAGAGCCTTTCGGACGGGAAAGTGCCGTGGCATCTGATCCGCCAGAAGATCGGCATGGTATTTCAAAGTTATGATCTTTTTCCCCACATGACCATTCTGGACAATATCCTTCTCGGTCCTACGAAAGCACAGAAAAGAGACCCGAAAGAGGTAAAAGAGATGGCGGTTGCCCTGCTCAAGAGAGTCGGACTGGAAGAGAAGAAGGATGCCTACCCGAGACAGCTGTCCGGCGGGCAGAAGCAGAGAGTGGCAATCGTCAGATCTCTCTGTATGAATCCGGAGATCATGCTGTTTGACGAGGTGACAGCAGCGTTAGATCCGGAGATGGTAAGGGAAGTCCTCGACGTTATGCTGGAACTGGCAAAACAGGGGATGACCATGGCGATCGTGACCCATGAGATGCAGTTTGCGAAGGCTGTGGCTGACCGGGTGATCTTCATTGACGAGGGACGCATTGTGGAGGAAAATACTCCGAAAGAGTTCTTTGAACATCCGCAGACAGAACGGGCAAAGAAGTTTTTAAACATGTTTAATTTTGAGGAGATGAAAAAAGATGAAGAAATTTAGCAGAATCTTAGTAGTACTGGCAGTTCTCAGCATGGCTATAGGGCTGATGACGGGCTGCGGAAACAAAAAATCAGAAAAAAGTGATAATCAGTCTTCTGTAGAACAGATCAAGAAGAACGGTAAGATCAAGGTCGGTGTATTCAGTGATAAACCTCCGTTCGGATATGTAGATAAAAACGGAAAGAATCAGGGATACGATGTTGTACTTGCCCACCGTCTCGCAAAAGATCTGCTTGGAGATGAAAACAAGGTGGAATTTGTGCTGGTAGAAGCGGCGAGCCGCGTGGAATTCTTACAGAGCAATAAGGTAGATGTGATCCTTGCCAACTTTACGGTCACTGACGAGAGAAAGGAAGTCGTGGATTATGCACTTCCATATATGAAAGTTTCTCTCGGTGTGGTTTCTCCGAACGGAAAAGTTATTACCGATGTAAAACAGTTAAAAGGAAAGAAGCTGATCGTTAATAAGGGAACGACTGCCGAAACTTATTTCACACAGAAGTATCCGGATATTGAACTTTTAAAATATGATCAGAACACAGAAGCTTTCAATGCATTGAAGGACGGCAGAGGAGCTGCTCTGGCACATGACAATACACTGGTATATGCATGGGCAAGGGAGAACAAAGGGTTTACCACTGGGATCAAATCTCTCGGTGAGCATGACTTTATCGCACCGGCTGTCAAAAAGGGAAATGATGACCTGAAAGGCTGGATCGATGATGAGATCACCAAGCTTACAAAGGAAGGATTCTTTGAGAAGGATTATAAGAAGACTCTGCTTCCTGTATATGGAAAGACGGTTGAAGCCGATACGGTGATCATGAACGAAAAAGAATTAAAAGAATATAAGTAAGACAAAAACCGATCAGGGAACTCCAGGGAGTATACCGATCGGTTTTTTTGTATAGCAGCGACAGACTTGAATTGCAAATGTAAAATATTGATAAATAAGTGTTGGAAGGTTATAACAAAATAAAAAACAAGGAGGATGTCATGCTAAAGTTAGAGATCAAATTGGACGAATCCAAAATTAAGTCGGAACATAAATATGATGCAAACAGTATATATCGAACACTGGAGAAAAGTTTTTTAAAACATGATATACCCATGATTCAAGAGTGCGATGGTACACTAGTTTTTCGTGGCAAAGGCCATCCGAGCGACTATGGTGCTTTTGGAGGAATCATCCCTCGGCTGAAAGAAAAAGATTGGTTTATGGATTATGTAATAAAATGGATGTGGTATAACAGTGATGATGGTGCGGATGAAGAAGACTATTCGGTGGAGGATGTACTGTATTTTTATACAAAAAGGGATAGTGTTGCATAATGCCATCTGGAGAAAAGAAATATTATAAAGCAATTTATTTTGACCTTAAAATGAAAGCTTTAGAGAAACATTTCTCCGCAAAAAATCCACAAAAAGCCTACCGAAAAATTAGGAAATTTTTTCTGAGACAGAAATTTACGCATGCACAACAATGAGGCTACCACTCTACGTTTAAAACAACAGACTTATATATTTTTGATTTGATTTATACAATGAAAGGGGAATTTCCCTGCCTTTGTTTTTGCGCAGGCCGTTTTGAAGTTACAAATAGTAGGTGAGCACTATAATCTGATGGAGGTATTTGCGGAAGAGGCGATGGAACTAAAGGTTACTCAATAAATTTCAAAAAACCAGTTGACGTTTTCGGCACCGTATGATATATTACTACAAGTATCACTGCCGAAGACAGCAGGCGCCGAATGGCGTAACGTAGAACGGCCTGCCGAGGATGATGATTAGTATTGAGCTAATTGTGCCCTTTGTCTTTGCGGACAAAGGGCTTTTCTTATTCTTATAGAAAATTCTGCGGAATTTGGATCCAAGCGGCGGTACACTAAAATAAATCAAGGAGGTGCACCATTCATTATGGCAAAAGTAGAATTAAAACAACCTATCGTTAACGAAATCAAAGAATTGCTTACAGATGCTCAGTCAGCAGTTTTAGTTTCTTACCGTGGTATCTCTGTAGAAGAAGATACAGCAATGCGTAAGGAATTAAGAGAAGCAGGTGTAGAGTACAAGGTATACAAAAATACAATGATTCGTTTTGCGGTAAAAGATACGGAATTTGAACCGTTGTCTGCTGACCTTACCGGACCGACTGCGATCGCTGTTTCCAAAACAGACGCAACTGCACCGGCAAGGATCTTAGCAAAATACGCAAAGAACATTGAAGTATTCAGCCTGAAATCTGCAGTCGTAGAAGGAACTTTCTATGACAAAGACGGCGTACAGGTGATCGCAAGCATTCCGTCAAGAGACGAATTACTTGCAAAATTCCTCGGAAGCATCCAGTCTCCGATTACAAACTTTGCTCGTGTTATTAAACAGATCGCAGAGAAAGACGGAGAAGCTCCGGCAGAAGAAACAGCAGAAGCTGCTGAGTAATCAGCGGTTTACATTAAATTAATTATTAGGAGGAAATAAAAATGACAACTCAGGAAATTATTGAAGTTATTAAAGGTTTATCAGTATTAGAATTAAATGATTTAGTAAAAGCATGCGAAGAAGAATTCGGTGTATCTGCAGCAGCAGGTGTTGTTGTAGCAGCAGGCGGAGCAGCAGACGGTGCAGCAGCTGAAGAAAAAGATGAGTTCGACGTAGAGCTTACAGAGATCGGCGGAGCTAAGGTTAAAGTTATCAAAGTCGTTCGTGAAGTAACTGGCTTAGGCTTAAAGGAAGCAAAAGAATTAGTTGACGGAGCTCCTAAAGTGATCAAAGAAGCTGCATCTAAAGCAGAAGCAGAAGACATCAAAGCTAAGTTAGAAGGCGAAGGAGCAAAAGTAACTTTAAAATAGTTCTTTGTTTCATATCTAATGTAAGAAAACTTCATGAAAGAATCGGCTGGCCATGCCAGTCCGATTCTTTTTGCGTCTATTGAAATTTGTGCTTGACACGGCATAGACACTGTGGTATTATTAGGCGATGCTTTAATATGGGATTGTATGCCCATAGCCGAGCCTTTTTTTCGTTATATAAATTGTGAGAGATTCGCACAATCAGAAGTAGTATATAAACCATGTAGAAATCAAGAGGTGAACACGTCCATGGAAAAAAACAGAATTCAACCAATGAAATCGGGTACGAGCATAAGGATGAGTTATGCGAGACAAGATGACGTCTTGGAAGTACCGAACCTTATTGAAATTCAAAAGGACTCTTACAACTGGTTCTTGGGGGAAGGACTCAAAGAGGTATTTGAGGATATTTCTCCAATTGGGGATTACAGCGATCAGCTTAGCCTGGAATTCATCGATTTTAAGCTGTGCAGGGATGATATCAAGTATTCCATCGAAGAGTGTAAGGAGAGGGATGCCACATATGCCGCTCCGATGAAGGTGAAAGTAAGACTTCATAATAAGGAAACGGATGAAATCAAACAGCACGACATTTTCATGGGCGACCTACCTTTGATGACAGATACGGGGACATTTGTGATCAACGGAGCGGAACGTGTTATTGTCAGTCAGCTGGTGCGTTCTCCTGGTATCTACTATGGAATTGCCCATGATAAAATTGGTAAAAAATTGTACTCTGCGACCGTGATCCCAAACCGCGGTGCATGGCTTGAGTACGAGACAGACTCCAATGACATTTTCAATGTGCGTGTGGACCGTACAAGGAAAGTGCCGATTACCGTATTGATCCGTGCTCTCGGAATCGGAACCAATGCGGAGATCAAAGAATTATTCGGAGAAGAGCCGAAGATTCTTGCAAGTATGGAGAAAGACCCGTCTGACAACTATGAGGACGGTTTATTAGAGTTATACAAAAAGATCCGTCCGGGTGAGCCTCTGTCCGTGGACAGCGCGGAGAGCCTGATCAACAGCATGTTCTTTGACCCGAGACGCTATGATCTGGCAAAAGTCGGACGCTACAAGTTCAATAAAAAGCTGGCATTCAGAAACCGCATTACCGGCCATATGCTTGCAGAGGACGTGATTGATACTTCCACGGGAGAGATCCTGGCGGAAGCAGGAACCGAAGTTACACTGGAACTGGCAGATAAGATCCAGAACGCTGCGGTTCAGAGTGTGCTGATCCAGACTGAATTCGGCAATACAAAAGTATTATCTAATATGACCGTAAACCTGGCCGAATATGTAGATTTTGATCCGGAAGAACTTGGCATCCATGAGAATGTATTTTACCCTGTGCTGGAAAAGATTCTGGCAGAAGGTTTAAGCGGTGATGAATTAAAAGCGGCAGTGAAAAAGAACATTCACGACCTGATTCCGAAACACATTACAAAGGAAGATATTTTAGCGTCTATTAACTATAATATGCATCTGGAATACAATATCGGAAACCATGATGATATTGACCATTTAGGTAACCGGCGTATCAGAGCGGTGGGAGAATTGTTACAGAATCAGTACCGGATTGGTCTTTCCAGACTGGAAAGAGTTGTCCGCGAGAGAATGACGACTCAGGATATCGAGACGATTACACCACAGTCTCTGATCAATATTAAGCCGGTGACCGCAGCAGTGAAGGAATTCTTCGGGAGTTCCCAGCTTTCTCAGTTCATGGATCACAACAATCCGCTGTCTGAGCTGACACACAAGCGCCGTCTGTCTGCATTGGGACCTGGAGGATTGTCCAGAGACCGTGCGGGATTCGAGGTGCGTGACGTACACTACTCTCATTATGGAAGAATGTGTCCGATCGAGACCCCGGAAGGTCCGAACATCGGTCTGATCAACTCTCTGGCGACTTATGCAAGGATCAACGAGTATGGATTCATCGAAGCTCCGTACCGTGTATTGGATAAGACAGATCCTGAAAATCCAGTTGTTACGGACAATGTTGTATATCTTACCGCAGATGAAGAAGATAATTTTGTCGTAGCACAGGCGAATGAGCCTTTGGATGAGGACGGACATTTTGTTCACGCCCATGTATCCGGCCGTTTCCGCGAAGATACTTCAGAGTTTGATAAGGCAAATCTGGATCTGATGGATGTATCTCCTAAGATGGTATTCTCAGTGGCTACGTCAATGATCCCGTTCCTTGAAAATGACGATGCGAACCGTGCACTGATGGGGTCCAACATGCAGCGTCAGGCCGTTCCGCTGCTTTCCACAGAGGCACCTGTGGTGGGAACCGGTATGGAATCCAAGGCAGCCTTTGACTCCGGTGTATGTATCGTTGCGAAAAACGATGGAGTGGTGGAGAAATCTACCAGCACAAAAATCGTTGTGCGCAGAGACTCTGACGGCGGCAAAGACATTTACAATGTAATTAAATTTGCAAGGAGCAACCAGGGGAACTGTATGAACCAGCGTCCAATTGTTTTCGAGGGGGACCGTGTGAAAAAGGATGATATCCTTGCAGACGGAGCTTCCACAAAGAGCGGAGAGATGGCACTCGGTAAAAATCCTCTGATCGGATTTATGACCTGGGAAGGTTATAACTACGAGGATGCTGTCCTGCTGAGCGAGCGTCTGGTACAGGAAGATGTGTACACCTCTGTTCACATCGAAGAGTACGAGGCAGAGGCCCGTGATACGAAACTTGGACAAGAAGAGATCACAAGGGACCTGGCAGGATTAAGTGAAGACGTATTAAAAGACCTGGATGAAAACGGTATTATCCGTATCGGAGCAGAAGTCCGTGCCGGTGACATCTTAGTCGGAAAAGTAACACCGAAGGGAGAGACAGAGCTTACAGCGGAAGAACGCCTGCTCCGTGCTATTTTCGGTGAAAAAGCCAGAGAAGTCCGCGATACCTCATTGAGAGTTCCTCACGGAGCTTACGGTGTCGTTATGGATACGAAGATCTTTACAAGAGAGAACGGAGACGAACTGCCTCCTGGAGTAAATAAAACAGTCCGTGTCTACATCGCCCAGAAGAGAAAGATCTCTGTGGGAGATAAGATGGCCGGACGTCACGGTAACAAGGGTGTTATTTCCCGTATCCTTCCGGTGGAGGATATGCCGTACCTTCCGAATGGCCGTCCTCTGGACATCGTGCTGAACCCGCTGGGTGTGCCGTCACGTATGAATATCGGGCAGGTGCTGGAGATCCATCTGTCCCTTGCGGCAAAAGTCTTAGGATTTAACGTGGCAACTCCGGTATTTAACGGAGCTGATGAGGACGATATCGCTGTGACACTGGAAATGGCCAATGATTTTGCCAACACCAGCTGGGAAGATTTTGAAGCGAAATGGAAAGACCGTGTTGACGGTAATGTAATTGAATTTTTGAGAGAAAATCAGGATCACAAAAAGGATTGGGAAGGCGTGCCGATTGACAGCACAGGAAAAGTAAGACTGAGAGACGGGCGAACCGGAGAAGAGTTTGACAGCCCGGTTACGATCGGATTCATGCATTACCTGAAACTGCACCATTTGGTTGATGATAAAATCCATGCACGTTCAACAGGACCATATTCTCTGGTTACCCAGCAGCCGCTGGGAGGTAAGGCGCAGTTCGGCGGACAGCGCTTCGGAGAGATGGAAGTTTGGGCCCTGGAAGCATATGGGGCATCCTATACACTGCAGGAAATTCTGACAGTGAAATCCGATGATGTTATCGGTCGTGTGAAAACATACGAGGCTATCATCAAAGGCGACAACATTCCTGAGCCGGGTATTCCGGAATCCTTCAAGGTACTGCTGAAAGAATTCCAGTCTCTGGCATTAGATGTCAAGGTACTCGATGAAAATGCGGAGGAAGTCGAGATCAAGGAAAATGTAGACCTGGCTGACACCAACCAGGACCTGAAACCGATGATCGAAGGCGACAGCGTATTTAATAATTATGAAGAAAACGAAAATTCCCTGGGAGCTTTAGGGTTTAAAGAGGGGAACTTTGAAGATGGCGAAGACACTACTATTTCATAGAAGTGCAGATAGAAGGAAGGAGCAACCTTAATGATAGGATCAAGCAACGAATATTCAAATCATAAAATTGCCTTTGATGCAATTAAGATCGGGTTGGCTTCCCCGGAAAAGATCCGAGAGTGGTCCAGGGGAGAAGTAAAAAAACCTGAAACCATCAATTATCGTACCTTGAAGCCTGAAAAAGACGGTCTTTTCTGTGAGAAGATATTCGGGCCGAGCAAAGACTGGGAGTGTCACTGCGGTAAATATAAAAAAATCAGATATAAAGGTGTTGTCTGTGACCGATGCGGAGTTGAGGTGACAAAAGCCAACGTCCGCCGTGAGCGCATGGGACACATCGAACTGGCAGCTCCGGTTTCCCATATCTGGTACTTCAAAGGGATTCCGAGCCGTATGGGACTGATCCTGGATATTTCTCCGAGAAGTCTCGAAAAAGTATTGTATTTCGCCTGCTATATTGTGCTGGACGCAGGAGAGACGGATCTGGCTTACAAACAAGTATTGACAGAAAAAGAATACAGAGACGCCTATGATAAATACGGCAGTTCTTTCCGCGTGGGAATGGGAGCCGAATCTATCAAGGAACTGCTGGAGGCCATCGACCTTCCGGCAGAGGCAAAATCTTTAAAAGACGAATTTAAGACGGCCACAGGACAGAAAAGGGCAAGAATCGTAAAACGCCTGGAAGTCGTAGAAGCCTTCTTAAACTCTGAAAATAATCCTGAGTGGATGATCCTTGATGTAGTACCGGTCATTCCTCCGGATATCCGTCCGATGGTACAGCTGGACGGAGGACGTTTTGCTACTTCTGACCTGAATGACCTTTACAGAAGGATCATCAACAGAAATAACCGTCTGAAACGTCTGCTGGAACTCGGAGCTCCGGATATCATTGTGAGAAATGAGAAACGTATGCTCCAGGAAGCGGTAGATGCTCTGATTGATAACGGCCGCCGCGGACGTCCGGTTACAGGACCGGGTAACCGTGCGCTGAAATCCCTTTCCGATATGCTGAAAGGTAAACAGGGACGTTTCCGCCAGAACTTGCTCGGAAAACGTGTTGACTACTCAGGACGTTCTGTTATCGTCGTAGGACCGGAACTGAAGATTTACCAGTGTGGTCTTCCGAAAGAGATGGCAATCGAGCTGTTTAAACCATTTGTTATGAAAGAACTGGTGGAAAGAAAACTTTCCCATAATATAAAATCTGCCAAGAAGATGGTAGAGAAGCTCCAGCCGGAAGTATGGGATGTGCTGGAAGATGTCATCAAAGAACATCCGGTTATGTTAAACCGTGCACCGACACTGCACAGACTTGGCATCCAGGCATTTGAGCCGATCCTCGTAGAAGGTAAAGCGATCAAGCTGCATCCGCTGGTATGTACTGCTTACAACGCCGATTTCGACGGTGACCAGATGGCTGTCCATCTGCCTCTGTCCGTGGAAGCCCAGGCTGAGTGCCGCTTCCTTCTGCTGTCACCGAACAACCTGCTGAAACCTTCCGATGGTGGTCCGGTAGCCGTTCCTTCACAGGATATGGTTCTCGGTATTTACTATCTGACTCTGGAAAAAGAGGGAGATAAGGGAGAAGGCAAGTACTTTAAGTCAGAAAATGAGGCATTTCTTGCCTACGAAAATAAAGCGATCACCCTGCACGCAAGGATTAATGTAAGGCGTACAAAGATTGATAAAGACGGAAATAAGATTTCCAAGGTCGTACAGTGCACTCTCGGTAGAATTTTATTCAACGAGATCATTATGCAGGATCTGGGATTTGTAGACAGATCCAATCCGGAAAACGCACTGGACTTAGAGATTGATTTCCACGTAGGAAAGAAACAGTTAAAGCAGATCCTTGACAAATGTATCAATATCCACGGCGCTACAAAGACGGCCGAAGTACTTGATGATATCAAGGCACTGGGATACAAATATTCTACAAGAGGAGCCCTGACCGTTTCTATTTCAGATATGACAGTGCCGGAAGAGAAAAAGGAAATTCTTGCAGGAGCACAGGATCAGGCCGAGTTCATCAACAATCAGTTCAAACGCGGTCTCATGACAGAAGAAGAGCGCTACAAAGCCGTTGTCAAAACATGGTTTGACGCCGATGACGTTTTGACTGACAAACTGATCACAGGATTAGATAAATATAATAACATCTTTATGATGGCCGATTCCGGAGCCCGTGGTTCTAATCAGCAGATCAAACAGCTGGCAGGAATGCGTGGACTGATGGCCGATACGTCAGGACGTACCATTGAGCTGCCGATCAAGTCCAATTTCCGTGAAGGTCTGGACGTACTGGAGTACTTTATCTCTGCCCACGGTGCGAGAAAGGGACTTTCCGATACGGCCTTGAGAACTGCCGATTCAGGTTACCTGACAAGACGTCTTGTAGACGTTTCTCAGGATCTGATCATTCGGGAAGCAGACTGCGGACTGGATGCGGACGGACAGATTCCTGGCATGTATGTGGAAGCGTTCATGGACGGACAGGAAGTTATCGAAAGTCTTCAGGACCGTATCACAGGACGCTATGCTGCAGAGGAGATCAAACATCCTGAAACAGGAGAAGTTCTTGTAAAGTCAAACCACATGATCACTCCAAGAAGGGCTAAGACGGTCATCGATGCAGGCCTTACAAAGGTCAAGATCAGAACGATGCTGACCTGCCAGTCACAGGTGGGATGCTGTGCAAAATGCTACGGCTCCAACATGGCTACCGGTCAGGCAGTACAGGTGGGTGAGGCAGTCGGTATCATCGCGGCACAGTCCATCGGTGAGCCTGGTACTCAGCTGACCATGCGTACGTTCCATGCCGGAGGAGTTGCCGGTGACGATATCACACAGGGTCTTCCGCGTATTGAGGAGCTTTTTGAGGCGAGAAAGCCGAAAGGTCTTGCCATCATCTCTGAGTTTGCAGGAAAAGTGCAGATCAAAGATACGAAGAAGAAACGGGAAGTTGTCATCACTAATAAAGAAACCGGAGATATGAAGGCTTATCTGATTCCTTACGGTTCCAGGCTGAAAGTCATGGAAGGACAGGAAGTGGAAGCCGGAGACGAGCTGACCGAAGGTTCCGTCAATCCGCATGACATCTTAAAGATCAAAGGTATCCGCGCCGTTCAGGACTACATGATCCGCGAAGTGCAGAGAGTATACCGTCTTCAGGGTGTAGATATCAACGACAAGCACGTAGAGGTTATTGTCCGCCAGATGCTCAAGAAAGTCCGCATCGAAGAAGGCGGAGACAGCGATTACCTGCCTGGCGCCATGATCGACGTGCTGGAATTTGAAAAGACAAACAGAGAGCTGGAAGAAAGAAACTTAGAGACTGCCAAGGCAGAACAGATTATTCTCGGTATTACCAAGGCATCTCTTGCCACAGACTCTTTCTTGTCCGCAGCATCTTTCCAGGAGACGACAAAAGTTCTTACCGACGCGGCTATCAAAGGAAAGGTCGATCCGTTGGTTGGATTGAAGGAAAACGTTATCCTCGGGAAACTGATCCCGGCAGGAACCGGAATGAAACGGTACCGCAATGTAAAAATCAACACAGAGGAAGAAGAACTGACACTCGAAGACGAAATCGATTTCGAATAGAGTCAAGGTTTTAACAGATCCCGTCCCTGCATCCGCAGGGGCGGGATCTTTCCTGATTTATTGGGAAATCCCCTTGACAAACGATTTTGCCGCATTTATAATTAAAAAATGCGCGTAGATATCTATGTGCAACAACTGATCATAAGTAACTACAGCAGAAAACATGCATGGAGGTGAAAATTAATGCCAACTTTTAACCAATTAGTTAGAAAAGGGAGAAAGACATCTACAAAGAAGTCTACCGCACCGGCTCTTCAGAAAAGTTTTAACTCTTTAAAGAAGAGATCAGTAAACGCAAGCTCTCCTCAGAAGAGAGGGGTTTGTACAGCTGTTAAGACTGCGACTCCTAAAAAGCCTAACTCTGCTCTTCGTAAGATCGCCAGAGTACGTCTTTCTAACGGTATCGAAGTAACAAGCTATATCCCGGGTGAGGGACATAACTTACAGGAACATAGTGTTGTTCTGATTCGTGGTGGTCGTGTTAAGGACTTACCAGGTACCCGTTACCATATCGTTCGTGGAACACTTGATACAGCAGGTGTTGCAAACAGAATGCAGGCTCGTTCCAAATACGGAGCTAAGAGACCGAAGAAATAATCAAACGAAACTAAATTGGTACAAAGCAGCGTAACATTACGCTACCTTGTATAGTTGTGCCGGAAATGAATGTTTTCCCTGTAGAACAGGAGATAGATATAAATTCTGGCACGATCAGGCATTGAGCGCTTGAAGGCCGGCGGAAAGCCGGTAGCTGCGCAAGGATGAATGAGTACCGATGAATTAAGGCCGGCGGCATGCCAGAAAAAGGTATAAAATTTCTGCCGTTGGCAATTATTAAGGAGGGAAGAAACGTGCCACGTAAAGGACATATTGCGAAAAGAGATGTTTTGGCGGATCCTATTTACAATAACAAAGTTGTGACAAAACTGATCAACAACATCATGTTAGACGGTAAAAAGGGAGTTGCCCAGAAGATCGTATACGGTGCATTCAACCGTATTGAAGAGAAAGCCGGAAAGCCTGCCCTCGAAGTATTCGAAGAGGCAATGAACAACATTATGCCTGTGCTGGAAGTAAAGGCCAGACGTATCGGCGGAGCTACCTATCAGGTACCAATCGATGTACGTCCGGACAGAAGACAGGCCCTTGCACTTCGCTGGTTGACTTTATACTCTCGTAAAAGAGGGGAAAAGACCATGGAAGAAAGGCTTGCAAATGAAATCTTTGATGCATCCAACAACACCGGAGCATCTGTAAAGAAAAAAGAAGACATGCACAAAATGGCAGAAGCAAACAAAGCATTCGCACACTACAGATTCTAATCTGGTGTGCGGGGCCTACCGCTTTATCCGAAAAACAATAGGAGGAAAAGATCTTGGCTGGAAGAGAATATCCATTAGAGAGAACCAGAAATATTGGAATCATGGCTCATATCGATGCTGGAAAAACCACTTTGACAGAGCGTATCCTCTATTATACTGGTGTAAATTATAAGATCGGTGATACTCATGAGGGAACTGCTACCATGGACTGGATGGAGCAGGAACAGGAAAGAGGTATCACGATCACTTCTGCAGCGACCACATGTCACTGGACTCTCCAGGAAAACTGCAAACCGAAGGATGGAGCATTAGAACACCGTATCAACATTATTGATACACCGGGACACGTTGATTTCACAGTAGAAGTAGAACGTTCCCTGCGTGTACTTGACGGTGCGATCGGAGTATTTGATGCAAAGGGCGGAGTAGAGCCGCAGTCTGAGAACGTATGGCGTCAGGCAGACACTTACAATGTACCTAGAATGGCATTCATCAATAAGATGGATATTTTAGGTGCTGATTTCTACGGATCTGTGGAACAGATCAAAGACCGTCTCGGTGCCAATGCAGTTGTAATTCAGCTGCCAATCGGCAAAGAAGACGATTTCCAGGGAATCATCGACCTGTTTGAAATGAAAGCCTACATCTACAATGATGATAAGGGAGAAGACATTTCAATCACAGATATCCCTGATGATATGAAAGATGATGCAGAAATGTATCACACTCAGTTAGTAGAGCAGATCTGTGAGTTAGACGACGATCTGATGATGGAATACCTGGAAGGGGAAGAGCCATCCGTGGAAGCATTAAAAGCAGCACTGAGAAAAGGAACATGCGAATGTACAGCAGTTCCGATCTGCTGCGGTACTGCTTACCGCAACAAAGGTGTTCAGAAATTACTGGACGCTGTTCTTGAGTTCATGCCGGCACCGACGGACATCGCTGCCATCAAGGGTGTGGATGAAGACGGAAATGAAATCGAAAGACATTCATCTGATGATGAACCTTTCGCAGCACTTGCATTTAAGATCATGACAGACCCATTCGTTGGAAAGCTTGCTTTCTTCCGTGTGTACTCCGGAACAATGAATTCAGGTTCCTATGTATTAAATGCTACAAAACAGAAAAAAGAGCGTGTTGGACGTATCCTTCAGATGCATGCCAACAAGCGTGAAGAGTTAGACAAAGTTTACGCAGGTGATATTGCAGCTGCCGTAGGTTTCAAGATCACAACAACAGGTGATACGATCTGTGACGAGAAGAGTCCGGTAATCCTGGAATCCATGGAATTCCCAGAGCCGGTTATCGACGTAGCGATCGAGCCTAAGACAAAAGCAGGCCAGGGCAAGATGTCAGAAGCACTTGCAAAACTTGCAGAAGAAGATCCGACCTTCAAAGCTCATACTGATGAAGAGACAGGACAGACAATCATTTCCGGAATGGGTGAGCTTCACCTGGAAATCATCGTAGACCGTCTGCTCCGTGAGTTCAAAGTAGAAGCAAACGTAGGTGCTCCTCAGGTTGCTTACAAAGAGTCCTTCACAAAAGAAGTAGATGTGGACAGCAAGTATGCAAAACAGTCTGGTGGACGCGGTCAGTACGGACACTGTAAAGTACACTTTGAGCCAATGGATGCCAATGGTGAAGAACTGTTCAAGTTTGAATCCACTGTTGTCGGCGGTAACATTCCGAAGGAATATATCCCGGCAGTCGGAGCTGGTATCGAAGAAGCTGCTCAGTGCGGTATCCTTGGAGGATTCCCGGTACTTGGTGTAAAAGCTACTGTATACGACGGATCTTACCATGATGTCGATTCCTCAGAGATGGCCTTTAAGATCGCCGGTTCTATGGCATTCAAAGAAGCGATGCAGAAAGCCGGAGCTATCATCTTAGAGCCGATCATGAGAGTCGAAGTTACAACTCCTGAAGATTACATGGGAGATGTTATCGGTGATATCAACTCACGCCGCGGACGTATCGAGGGTATGGACGATGTCGGAGGCGGAAAGATCATCAGAGCTTTCGTTCCTCTTGCAGAAATGTTCGGATACTCAACCGACTTACGTTCCAGAACACAGGGTCGTGGAAACTACTCTATGTTCTTCAACAGCTACGAGCCGGTACCGAAGAGTGTACAGGAAAAAATCATCGCTGATAAAACAAAATAAGCAGGTTTTTTTGATAAAAAAATATGCTTGAATTCTTCAAAGAAATGAAATATAATCAAGGGTAGGACGGCCTTTGGTAAGGTGATTCGTCGACCCGGTAGTAAATAATAATTTATCTATTTGCCCAAAGGGCTAATAAGGAGGACATTTAAAATGGCTAAAGAAAAGTTTGAGAGAACCAAACCTCATTGCAACATTGGTACCATTGGTCACGTCGATCATGGTAAAACTACTTTAACAGCTGCTATCACAAAGACATTAAGTGCCAGAGTAGATGGAAACGCAGCCGTTGATTTCGAAAACATCGATAAAGCTCCGGAAGAAAGAGAACGTGGTATCACTATCTCCACAGCTCACGTAGAATATGAAACAGATAACCGTCACTACGCACACGTTGACTGCCCAGGCCATGCCGATTATGTAAAGAACATGATCACTGGTGCTGCTCAGATGGACGGAGCTATCCTTGTAGTAGCTGCAACTGACGGTGTTATGGCTCAGACAAAAGAGCACATCCTTCTTTCCCGTCAGGTAGGCGTACCTTACATCGTAGTATTCATGAACAAATGTGACATGGTAGACGATGAAGAGTTATTAGAATTAGTAGAAATGGAAATCCGTGAGTTATTAAGCGAGTACGAATTCCCAGGTGATGACACTCCAGTTATCCAGGGATCTGCTTTAAAAGCTCTTGAAGATCCTAACAGCGAGTGGGGAGATAAGATCATGGAACTTATGGCTGCAGTTGACAGCTGGATTCCAGACCCACAGCGCGATACAGACAAACCATTCCTTATGCCTGTAGAGGATGTATTCTCTATCACAGGACGTGGTACTGTTGCAACAGGTAGAGTTGAAAGCGGTGTGCTTCACGTATCTGAAGAAGTTGAAATCGTTGGTATCAAAGAAGAGACAAGAAAAGTTGTCGTAACTGGTATCGAAATGTTCCGTAAACTTCTTGATGAAGCTCAGGCTGGTGACAACATCGGTGCTCTTCTCCGTGGTGTTCAGAGAGAAGAAATCGAAAGAGGACAGGTTCTTTGTAAACCAGGTTCTATCACATGCCACACAAAGTTTACAGCTCAGGTATATGTTTTAACAAAAGATGAAGGTGGACGTCATACTCCTTTCTTCAACAAATACCGTCCTCAGTTCTACTTCAGAACAACTGACGTAACAGGTGTTGTTGAATTACCAGAAGGTGTTGAAATGTGCATGCCTGGTGACAACGTAGAAATGACAATCGAACTGATTCACCCAATCGCTATGGCTCAGGGATTATCTTTCGCTATCCGTGAAGGTGGACGTACAGTTGGATCAGGACGTGTTGCTACAATTATTGAGTAATCATACCTTGATATAGATTTTGTATTAGAGAGATCTTTCAGTATGAAAATGCCCCGGAACCGTTAGGTTTCCGGGGTTCTCTATTTATAACGATGGATATAATAATCAAAAAACTAAAAGAATTGTCAGGCTGGGGAGCCGGTATTTCTTACGAAAAATGGAAGGGGCCGCTTTATCGTAATGGATATTGAAGATTATGATCGTGACCGTGCAGAGAAAAAACTGTTGATGAAGCTGCAGGAGGCTGAAGAGACAGTAAAAGCTGGAGAAGGCTGGCTGAGTCTTGATGAGCTGAAAATACTTATGAGGGAATAGGATATGTTAGAGCTGCGCATCAACCCATTGGTAGCAACTGATTTAAAAGAAATTCGTGGTTATATTGCAGAGGACAGCGAAGAATATGCGGCAAAAACACTGAAAGAGATATACGGAAAATTTGAGAATATTCAGGGGTTTTCAGGCATGGGTTCAGCTATTTCAAAGCGAGTCAGCTTCCGGACGGATTATAATTATGCGGTTTGGGAGAATTATGTTATTATTTATAAAGTTGGGAAGAAGTACGTGGAGATATATCGGGCGGTGAATAGGCTCGGGATATTACGAGGATTTTTAATTAAGGATCAAGCAATAAGTGCATACAATCATCAGCTGATTTATCAAATCCGGAAAATCAAAACTAAGATTTTCCGGATTTTTTTCATGACTGACGGTTGATCCTGAAATTTTTTACAAAACCGAGAATCACTTAACTCTCCCCGCTCCCCAAAGTACTCACCATCATATACCGATCGGCCCTATTAATCGTAATACAGTACTCCACAATTTTTTCTTCGTCATATGTAGTGGATTTAATACAGAATCCAATTTCATTTTCTTCAGCATTCAGGTAATGACTTTCTTCATCAGTCAACGTAGTGATCGTGATCGTCTCGTCAATTCTCTTCAAGTTCAGCTTATATGTACGAATCAAAGTATCATATAAAGATTCATCAGCAAAATTATATTGTTCCAGGCCTGGACAGTATTTTTCAGGGATAAAGGAAGTCTCCACTAGAAAAGGTTCGTCTTCCAAATAGCGTACCCGCATCAAACAGTAAACCGGTTCACCCAGAGTGATTCCAAGATGGCTGCTGACAGACAAAGAAGCTTCCCGTTTATCAAAGGAAAGAACCCTGCTGGAAGTCTTAAACCCGTCTGCACCCCATCCGTCGGTAAAAGAACTGAATTTTTCCGTATCATCATCTATTTTTGGAGGTGCAATAAAATTGCCTTTTCCATGCCGTGTGAAAATATGATGTTCATAGCGCAGCCTTTTCAGTGCAGAGCGGACCGTCAGCCTGTTTACCTGAAATGCTTCCGCCAGTTTACGCTCGGAAGGCAGAGGATCATAAGGCTTCAGATCATTTTCAATGATATATGCTTCAATCTTATCTTTTACTTCTTCACTCAAAAGATTGATATATTTGCTCATATAGGTCTCCTTACGTTAAAGTGGATGTAAAGGTAATCGTCCGTTCACTGTAATAGGAGCGGGTATATTCAATGGTTTTACCGGAAGAATTGGTAACTGTGTTATGGAGCATGAACACAGCAGAGCCTTCTTCCACATTCAGCAGAGCTGCCTGCGGATTCATGACTCTTACGATTTCCAGTCTCTGAGTATCCTGCGTAAGTTTAATCCGATTCGTCTCAAGCAGGTCATAAAAAGAGCACTGTTCAAAATCATAGCTGTCCAAGTCCGGGACAATGTGATATGGAGTATATGTATATTCTAAGGCGAATGGTTTTCCGTTTGCCAGTCGCAGCCGGAACAGAAGGAAAATGTCATCTTCCGGATCTATGTCAAATATTTTAGAGTATTTTGCTCCTGCTTTTGCTTTTTTGGTAAGCAGAACTTTATTGGACGGCAGCAAACCTGAATCCTGAATGAACTTTCCCATAGACTGGATGCTGTCGAGAGGAGAATGGACAGCGGCCTGGCTGACGTAGGTGCCTTTGCCATGCTGCCGGGTTAAAAGGCCTTTTTCAATTAATACTTCTATTGCTTTTCGGACGGTCATGCGGCTGATCCCAAAAGCGTCTATTAATTCTCTCTCGGAAGGAATTTTACTTCCCAATGGATATTCATTTTTATTTATTTTTCTTTCGATCAAATCAGCAAGCTGTAAATAAACGGGATATTTTTTCGGCATTTTGCACCTCCTGCCAATAAAGACTGGTATTCTCTCAGCCTCTTTCTAAAAAAAACAGAAAAATCAGTGGTATCTGAATCAGTGTTTCAAGACTACCAAAAGACAGAGATTTTAATAACTGGTTTGCTCATCTGGTATATAGAAAGAATATACCAGTTAGGAAAAAAAGTCAAGTGGTATGGAATTAAATGAAAAAACCAAATCTGTAAAAAATCCAAAAAAAGCAGTAAAATTATATAAGGTGCACAAAAATACAAGATGTATAGCGATAATAAATGGGAGTATTGACATGTAGAAATTAAAATGGTATGCTAAAAGCACCAAGACGTATACGTGGTATATAACAAGGAGTGATGGAGTTGAAAGGAGATTATAAAATGACATACAAAAATTATGACAGAGAAACTTACTTAAATAGCTTTAAAGAGATCATGAAATTAAAACCCCAGGTTGAAAAATATATTGACGATGCATTTGAAAAAGGTGTGGATAATCTGGTTATGGCCGGAGTGGGAGGCAGTATTTCCATCATGATGCCGATGGAATATTTCGCAAAGAAAAGAACGGCGATGCCGGTTTATATGGAAAATGCGGCAGAATTAGTGTTGGGAATTAATAAAGCAATTACAGAAAAATCACTGGTTGTCCTTTACAGCGAATCCGGAACTACAAAAGAAGCCATTGCGGCGGCAGAGTACTGCAGAGAAAAAGGGATTCCGACCATTGGAGTCAGCGGAAATGAGGAAGCGCCGTTACAGAAACTGCTCACATATCCGATCGTCTGCGGTGCGGGAGATGAACTTTCCTGTGACGGAGACCATATGAAACTCTTTCTGATCGTCAGCGCAATTTTACATAAGAACGGCGACATGGATGACTACGATGAATTCATGGAGAACCTTGCAAAACTGCCGGAAGCTTTAGCTAATATAAAAGAAGAAGTAGACGAAGAGGCAAAGGCATATGCATATCAGATTAAAGATGAACCATATCACATGCTGGTGGGTTCCGGAAACTTGTGGGGATCAACTTACTGCTTTGCAATGTGCTATCTGGAAGAAATGCAGTGGATTCGCACAAAATCCATTGAATCACCGGAATTCTTCCATGGCACGCTGGAGCTTTTAGAAGAAGACACAAGCATCATGATCTTCAAGGGAGAAGATGAGACCAGAATGCTGACTGAGAGGGTAGAGAACTTTGCAAAGAAGATTTCCAAGAAAGTAAAAGTCATCGATACCAAAGAATATGAGGCAGAAGGAATCGCAGAAAAATACAGAGGAGATTTGTCACCGGCATTCTTAGAAGCTTATCTCGGACGGCTGACGGCACATTTGGAAGATGCAACCGGACATTCCCTTGACATCAGAAGATATTACAGAGTGATGGATTACTAAGAAATTTTCAGCAAACTTTTCTATGACAGAAAGGAGAACAGGCAGTGGGCAAACAGATGGAAGACTATATACAGGAGACATCCTCTGTGATGGTCCGAAACATTGAACAGAGAAAGGAACTGACAAAACCCCTGATTAGCTGGCTTTTAAAGGAAGGGATCAGACAGGGGAAGACACTCGTGATCGTGGCATCCGGATCTTCCTATCATGCGGCACAATGCGCGCTTGCGTTTATGGAAAAGTACATGAAAAGTCCGGTCCGCCTGATAACGCCGTTTGCTTTTACTTATTATGAAGAACTGAAAGAAAACAATCTTTATCTCTTTGTTTCCCAGAGCGGAAGCAGCACCAATGTGGTAGAAGCGATCGAGCGGTATCAGAGGACAGGATACCACGCAATGGCAGTCCTTGGGAAACCAGGATCTGCGATTGCAGAGCTATCTGACTCCTATGTGGAATACGGCGCAGGGGAAGAACGTGTCGGATATGTTACAAAAGGAATGAGCACACTGACTTGTTTCTTCATGCTGGTATCTATGGAGTTGTCCACAGAGGATATAGAGAAAGAAGTCTATGAAAAGGCAGTCAGGGAGCTGACATGTGCATGTGAAAACCACCATCGGGTTTATTTGCAGGCAAAAGAATTTTGTTTGGCAAACAAAGAGACATTATTGACGATGAAACATGCATTTTTCATCGGCTGCGGAGCAAATATGGGAACCGTGAAAGAAGGTTCCCTGAAGCTCTCCGAGTTAGTACACATACCAACGGCATCATTTGAAACAGAAGAGTTTATCCACGGACCGGACCTTCAGCTGACACCGGACTATACATTATTTTTCGTCAGTTCTGGAGACCCGGCAGGGAAACGGACAGAAGAGATCTGCGGCGCAGCCAGGGAGATTACCGAGAATTCATTTTTAATAAAGGCAGATCTTAGAGAAGAAAACGGAACAGACGAGATTGTTTCACCATTATATCTGTCTGCATTTTTTCAATATCTGGCTTACTGGACGGCAAAAAACAGGAACATAACGACGGAACATCCGCTGTACATAAAATTTGAAGAAAGAATACACTGCAAAACAAGCGACTATGAAGAAGATCTGCCATTTTAGGGAAAGGAGCTGATACGGTGCGTCATATCATTTTGACGGGACATTCCCGCATATCAGAGGGGATTGCAACTGCCATTGAATTTGTTTTAGGAAATAAAATACCATACTTTAATGCTTATATGGAAGGAGAGGAGCTATATTCCAAGAAACTTCGGGAGAAGATTTCGGAATACCCGCCGCAGGATGATATTATCATACTCACTGATATTCTGGGAGGGAGCGTCAACAATGATATGATGAAGTTCCTGGACCGGCCGAATCTCCATTTAGTGTGCGGGATGAATCTGCCGCTGGCAGTACATCTGATCTTATCAGAGGAAGAAAATACAGAACAGTTAATCAGGCAGGGCATTCAGGCGGCAAAAGACGGAATTCAATACTGCAATGACATTCAGGTTTCAGCCAATATGGATGATCTGGGGGAGTTTTAAATAGGAAAGGAGAAGATACAAATGATTAAAAAGGTGAGAGTTGATTATCGTCTGCTGCATGGACAAGTAGCATTTTCATGGACTTCCAAGCTGAGTGCCGACTGTATTCTGCTTGTCACAGACACGCTTCAGGATGATCCTGTGAGGGTTACTTCTGTGAAACTGGCAAAACCGCCGGGAGTCAAAGTTGTAGTAAAGACCATTGAGGAAAGCATCAAAGCGATCAAAAGCGGCATTACAGATAAATATCATTTATTTGTTGTGTGCGAGAACATCGAGGGTGCCTACCGCCTGGTCAAGGAGCTTGGGATCAAGGAACTGAACCTTGGAGGGACAACACCGGGAGATGATAAAAGGTCTCTGGCACCGGTTGTTTATGTAAATCAGAAAGAAGAAGAGATGTTAAAGGAACTGATAGAGGACGGAGTGCATGTCTACCAGCAGGGTGTGCCGGAAAAGGCAGAGCAGACGATACGTCTTTAGAATATGAAAAGGAGGAACAGCTATGAGTACAGGAGTACAGGCAGTTCTCCTGGGAATCTTAGGGTTTTGTACAAACTTTGAATGGTTTCTGGGGACTTGTATGATCCAAAGACCCATTGTCATAGGCCCTTTTGTCGGACTCATTATGGGAGACTTCCAGGCCGGAATTATCATGGGAGCAACGATGGAATTGGCATTTGCCGGCGCGGCATCGATCGGGGCATATGACCCGCCGGATATGGTCAGCGGAACGATTCTCGGCGTGGCGCTTGCCATCAAAGCAGGGGCAGGACCGGAGATGGCGCTGACCCTTGGGCTTCCGGTAGCGAGCATCGTACTGGCGATCAGCAACGTGACAGGATATCCGATTCTGAACTTTTTTGCCCATCTGATGGATAAGAATATTGCCGACGGCAATGACCGGGCATTTCAGAGAAACTTTATTTTAAGCGGCTTTGTGGCGTGGGGAGTGACAACGCCGATCGTGCCGATTGCGTTTTATCTTGGATCAGACAAAATTTCCGCATTGATGAAATTAATTCCGGAGTTTGTGCAGACAGGTATGGAGATTGCAGGAGGACTTCTGCCGGCCATGGGATTTGCCCTTCTGGCACAGATGATTATGAAAAAGAGCATCGCTCCGTTTTTCTTTATCGGCTATTTTATCGTCGCCTATTCAGGGGTATCAACAACCGGTGTTGCTTTATTTGCAATACTGATTCTGGCAGCGCTGTTTGGAATCTCCAGCACCGGATTGTTCGGATCAGGCCGGGTGCCGGCTGTCGCTGATGAAACGGAAGGGGGAGATTTCGATGAGTTTTAACATACATGCCGACTATAATGGGAAGATTACAAAAAGTGATCTGAGGAAAGTGTGGCTCCGGTCGATCCCGATGGAGCATTCTTGGAACTATGAACGTATGATGCACTCCGGTTACTGCTTTGCCATACTGCCGATTCTAAAAAAACTGTATCCAAACAAAGAAGACTACATTAAAGCTTTGCAGCGGCATATGGAATTATACAATGTGACCATGTACATTTCTACGCTGCCGCTTGGAATCACAGCAGCCATGGAAGAAAAAAATGCGGAAGATCCAAATTTTGATACCACATCTATTTCCGCGGTAAAGACGGCTTTTATGGGGCCGCTGTCAGGAATCGGAGATGCGATGTATCACGGAACTCTCCGGATTATCGCAATGGGAATCGGTGTTTCTCTGGCTATGAAAGGCAACATACTGGGCCCGATCCTGTTTTGGCTGATTTTTAACATACCGAACTTCGGACTGCGCTATCCGCTGACATTTCTCGGGTATAAACTGGGCGTGGAGGCCATGGATAAATTAGAGAAATCCGGAATCATGGATAAAGTCATGCAGGCAGCCAGTATCCTAGGACTCACTGTCGCTGGCGCCATGACCGCAGAAAATGTGTATCTGTCGATACCGATTAAGTTCGGAATAGGAAAGGATGCCACAACGGTGCAGTCAATCTTAGACGGAATTATGCCCGGAATTCTTCCATTGGCTTTGTTCGGTGTGATCTATTACATCTTTAAGAAGGATAAGTGCAACCCGATCGTGATGATGTTACTGCTCATGGTACTTGGTGTTGTAGGAGCATTTTTTGGATTCCTTGGGTAAGAAATCATGTATGAAGCAATCATATTTGATATGGACGGGGTTATCATAGACAGTGAGATCGTCTATTATAACTGGCTTAAAGAACTGTTAATTAAAAAGGAATGTATGATTCCGGAAAATGAACTGAAAAAGATTGTCGGTTTATCAAATTCCCAGAGCCGCCAGATGATGATGGAATGGTTCGGCAGGGAAAAGGGCAGCAGGCTTTGGGAAACTTATTGTGAGGAGGAAGAGGGATATGAGCTTTCTTACAGGGACATCATTAATCCTGGTACAGAAGAGATACTCAAGCTTTTGAGAAGACATCATATCAAGACGGCACTTGCTTCCTCCAGCTCTATGGAAGAAATATCAGAAGTGCTGGATGAAATCGGGTTCAGAAAATATTTCCCGGTGATTTTAAGCGGAGAAATGTTTCAGGAGAGCAAGCCAAACCCGGAGATTTATACAGAGACGATGAAGTGCCTTCGTGTGGAACCGGAGAGGTGTATTGTTCTTGAGGATTCTGATTATGGCATCTGTGCGGCAAAAAGTGCAGGTGCCCATGTGATCGCTCACAGGGAGGACAGATTCGGGTTCACCCAGGAGATGGCAGATCATGTGGTCCGTGATATGTATCATGCAAAAGAGATGATCAGAACAAAATTTAATTTGTAAAGTCGGTGATAAAATTGTAAGCGATCGTTATAACAAAAAATATAATAGTAATGAGCCGGATATTAACTGGAAAAGTTTCTATAAAGGGGTCATGGCCCTCGTAATTCCGATGGCCTTGCAGAACCTGATCAATACAGGCGTCAGCGCCTGCGATGTGTTTATGCTGGGAAAGGTGGGAGAGACTGCGTTGTCTGCGTCCTCACTTGCCAGACAGGTGCAGTATATTATGTCCCTGTTCCTTTTTGGTTTAACCTCCGGGGCAACTGTACTTACTGCCCAGTACTGGGGGAAAGGTGATAAAAAAACCATCGAGAGGATACTCGCTATGGGAATGTGCATGGCAGTCGCAGTGACTGCCATATTCACACTGGTATCCCTTCTGATGCCTGAAACGCTGATCAGGATTTTTACCAATGAATCCGAAGTGATCAGAGAAGGAGTCAAGTATCTGCGGATTGTGGCGTTTTCTTATATAGCCATCGGAATTACTGATGTGTATCTGTATATTATGCGGAGTGTGGAGCGCATTAAAGTTGCGACGGCAGTATACTTAAGCTCTTTGATCTGCAATGTAATCTTAAATGCGGTTTTTATTTTTGGAATGTTCGGCTGCCCTGCGATGGGGATAAGGGGAGCCGCCTTAGCAACGCTTCTGGCAAGAATTCTGGAACTGATCCTCGTAATCGGATATGCAAAAATCTATAACAGGGAAATTCTTTTTCGCATGAAATACTTTTTCCATATGGACTCCGGGCTGCTGAAAGATTTCCTTGTGTGTGCAGTCCCTGTGATCTTAAATGAAGTTTTGTGGGGAATTGCCAACTCTGCGAGTACAGCGATCCTTGGGCACATGGGGAGTGCGGCGGTAGCTGCAAATTCAGTGGCTCAGGTCACAAAAGAGATGTCTATGGTCGTGAGTTTCGGAATCTCTAATGCGGCAGCAATTTATCTGGGGAAAACCATCGGGGAGAAGAAGTATCAGCATGCCAGAGCCTATGCGGAGCGTTTTGTAAAACTCAGCATTCTTCTGGGAATCGGAAGCGCTGTGATCATTCTCTTATCCTCTCAGATGATCATAATGGTAATGGCTATGACGCCGTTAACCAAGGATTACCTGCGGTTTATGATGTGTGTAATGGCTTACTATGCGGTTGCCCAGACCCTGGATGAAACTGTGATCGTGGGGATTTTCCGTTCCGGCGGAGATACCAGATTCGGACTGATCATAGACCTGACGGCTATGTGGGGATGTTCTGTTTTGCTTGGAGCGGCAGCAGCTTTTGTATTCCACTGCAGTGTACCGGTTGTGTACGCGCTCCTGATGAGCGATGAGCTGGTGAAAATTCCGATCATCTGGGGCAGATATAAAAACTGCAGCTGGATCAGAAATATCACGAGAGAAATAGAGTGAGCTGTATCTGTTTTCGGCAGTCATCATTGAGGGAAGAAGTGAATATAGTGTAAGAGCAGAATCAGACTCCGGGGAGGAATCGGCATGGAAAGCAAATGTCAGCAGCCAGTCACACTGGGAATGGCAGTCATAATGGTTTTTACTGCTCTATACGGTTATCGGGGAAGGTCAGGATCTTTGCATGAACTGACCTTCCTCAGCAACTTTTTGTCCGGGGTATTTCTGTCCCTCACTTTCTTTTTCAGGCGGTCAGGGAGAAAGGTACCGCAGATTTTGTATTTCGACTGTATGATGCTGTTATTCCTGGTCCTGATTGTCTGTGCGGCATTTACCGGGGTATTTAAATTTAACGGTATGTTTTTCTGTTTGCATATGTTTAATCCGCTTTTAATGATATTTTACTATTTTCTGTTCTGTGATATGAACCGTGTGCAAAAGACCAGACAGATTCTCAGTGCTTTAGCCGCACCGATGCTGTATCTTGTATTTGCGGCAGGATATGGGAAAGTGACAGGAGATTCTATTTACTTTTTTCTGAATGTAAAAAAATACGGGTATGGCTACTGTGTATCCTTTATAACGGTCCTCTTCGCTGCTGTGGTGATGATCGGATGTGCGATGTTTTTTTTGAACAGGATCATACAAAATAATTCACCTTTTCGTTTTAATAAGCGAAAGGAAAGATCATATATAACTAGTGCCAAAAGTGCTCTGGACAGTACTGTATCAAATGCTATAAAATGAAAACAAACGATGAACAGGTAAGGAAGGGGAATTTGATATACATGAAAGGTAAAACAAAACCGCTGCCACAGATTGCTGCTGAAGATATTATTGATCTGATCAAATCCAACAGACTGGAGCCGGGTGATCGGCTGCAGAACGAATATGAACTGGCAAAATTATTAAATGTAGGGCGTAGTACGGTCAGAGAGGCTATCAGGATTCTTGTATCCAGAAATATTTTAGAGGTACGGCAGGGAGCCGGTACTTTTGTGTCCTACAAAAATGGAATCCCGGAGGATCCCCTGGGGTTGGCATTTGAAGGCTCTGCGGAAAGCCTTGCGCTGGACATGATGGATGTGCGTCTGATGCTTGAACCGGAAATTGCAGCGCGGGCGGCGATGAATGCCACTAAGAGACAAATTGCCGCTATGCTGGAACAATGTCAAACGGTCGAGGACTTGATCAAGGCAAATAAACCTTACCGGCAGGAGGATGCTCTGTTTCATCAACGGGTTGCAGAGTGCAGCGGAAACAGGGTAGTAGAAAAACTGATACCGATCATCACATCCTCTGTGCAGCTGAATATTGGGGTGACTAGGGATAAATATAGAGTACAGACTGTGACAGAGCACCGCAATATTGCGGAGGCGATCACAAATCATGATGTTTATAAAGCTAAATATAGTATGATATCTCATCTGAACATACTTCGGTCAGGAATCATAGACAATACTTAGGAGGATGACATATATTTTAGCTTTTGATTAGGGTTTTCGGAGTTTATTTGGACGTTTCGTAATGAAAGTCTGAAATAGACTCTTTTTTTGTTTCTAAAGGAAATAGTGGATTTAAAATATAACATACAATATTCATCAGATGTATTTTGGGGAATGAAAGAAAAGGTATTGTGTGTTTTTGATAAAACATAAGTGAAAAATTATAAAATAATACCAAAAATATTAGGGAATACTAAAAGTATATTGACAGAAATAATGAGCGGGGGGATAATAAAAACATCAAATACATCAGATGAATTTGAAGCAAATATAATATAAATGTGGAGGTAATAGGATGAAATCAAGTGAAAGATTCGGAATCATCAGACGGGCAGCTACAGTAATTCTGGTATTTGTGGTGATGACGGCAGTAATGGCGGGGTGTAAAATCAGCAATACCTCCCTAAAAAGCAAACAGCTTGTATTCCGAATGTCAATCGTAGACGGGGAGTCATCTCCAATCTACAAAGGAGCTAAAGCAATGGCAGACAGTGTATACGAGAAGACGGATGGACGGATTAAGATCGTTGTTGTCACGGGTGGAGCGCTGGGAGATGAAAGAGGATCTACGGAATTGTGTTCACAGGGAGACTTGGACATTGCATCTGCTGCAAATTCTGTTTTAACCAACTGGATTCCTGAAATGGACATTCTTGATCAGCCTTATCTTTGGGAAAATGAAGATCAGGCACATAGAGCGGTGGATGGACCGGTGGGAGACTTGATTGAGAAAGCGGCAAAAGAAAAGTTAAATGTACACGTGATAGGATATCTGGAATCCGGATTTAGAGACACATTTTCAAAGAAGCCGATTAAGGAGATTGGTGATTTCAAAGGTGTTAAGATCCGCACCATGCAGAACCAGTATCACATGGCAGCGTTTCAGTCATTTGGTGCCATGCCCACCGCAATGGCGTACAACGAAGTGTTTACAGCGCTCCAGCAGGGAACCATCGATGCCTGTGAGAACGCAGTGAGCAACTGTTTATCCAATGGGTACTATGAAGTTACGAAAGATGTAACCTATACACACCATGTATTTACTTATATTCCAGTGATGATGTCTGACAAAGCATGGCAGATGATCCCTGAAGAGCTGAGAGATGAATTTATGGAAGGCTGCAGAGAAGGATATACCGCGCAGAGAAAATATCTGAAGGACACAAATAGAGAAGCTGTAAAAGTGCTGAAAAAGAAAGGCGTAAAATTCTGGAATATTAATACGGATGAATTAAAGATGTCCTATCAGAAGAAAGCAAAAGAGAAGGGTTATACCTTTGATAAAAAGTGGCAGAAAGCAGTTGATCAAATACTTGCAGACACAAAACAAGGGGGAGAAAAATGAAAAACATGCTCAAAGCGCTGACAAAGGCGGAGAATGGAATCATGTTCGCAGCCTTTGCCGTTATGGTTGCCAGTTCTTTTGCCCAGGTTGTCAACAGAAACTTTTTTAAACTTCCGATTACCTGGTTTGATGAAGCGTCCACGTACTGCATGATCTATATGGCTCTGATCGGAACAGAGATCGGACTCAGGGATGGAACGCAGATCGCAGTGACGGCTGTAGTTGAAAAGTTTCACGGAAGAGGGAAAAAGATGGTACAGATCATCTCGAAAATCATTGTTTTAATCTTTTCTGTTACGATCCTAGTTACCGCTGTCAACATGGTAGGAACACAAATGAAGAGCGGGCAGACGTCAGCGGCCCTGCAGCTGCCGATGGCAGTTCCGTATGCGGCCATTGTGATCAGTTTCGGAATGATCGTGATTGTTCAGGCAGGATTCACCATCAGGATGATCTCAGATCTAATTACAGGAAAACATAAAGAAGAGGAGGTGGAGGCATAATGTCAACAGCGTTAATACTATTTGGATCCATGGCAGTTTTTTTGATCATCGGTGTTCCGATCGCATTTGCCCTGGGAGCCTCCGTGTGGGCTACCATTGTATTTAGCCCGGATTTTACGGTAACCACGGGAATCATCGCGCAGAGGATTTTCGGAGGATTGGAGTCTGCATCCATCATGGCTATCCCGTTTTTTATTCTTGCGGGGAATTTAATGACAAAAGGCGGTATCTCAAAACGTCTGGTTGATTTTGCGAACAGCATCGTCGGGGGCGTACGCGGCGGTATGGCGCTGGCGCTGGTACTCGCATCTGCTTTCTTCGCGGCGCTTTCAGGATCCGCACCGGCCACTGTGATCGCTATTGGATCTATGCTTTATCCGGAGATGGTAAAGCTGGGATATCCTAAAGACCGAACCGCCGGATTGCTGGTCGTGTCCGGAGGACTGGGGCCGGTGATTCCCCCGAGTATTATCATGGTAGTCTATGCTACCATCACGGGTGCGTCCATCGGAGACATGTTTACATCGGGTATGTTTATCGGAATTATGATCATGGTGATTTTAATGGTCGTAGTTTTGATGCTGGCCAATAAGGAAAAATGGCCGAAGGCAGAAAAACGGCCGACGATGAAAGAACTTGGGGAGACCTTTGTAAGAGCTATTCCTGCTATTCTTTTACCGGTGATCATTCTTGGCGGAATTTATTCGGGATTGCTGACCCCTACGGAATCAGCAGCTGTGGCGGTTGTCTGGGCATTGATTGCGGGAATTTTCATCTATAAAGAGGTCAGGGTAAGTGAACTGATTCCGATTTTTCTGGACTCGGCAAAAGGTTCGGCGATGATCCTGTTTATTATCGCAACCTCCACCGCCTTCTCATGGATATTTGCTTATTCCGGAATATCAGGTGAACTGGTACACTTTATCGTCGGATTGGATTTAAGCAAAACATTGTTCTGCTTTGTAGTAGCAATTGTACTGCTGATTTTCGGAACCTTCCTGGAGGGAATTGCGACATGTGTTCTGATGGTTCCGATCCTTTGGCCAATTGCAGGCAGCCTTGGTGTAGATGCTGTCCATTTTGGAATGATTGTCTCTATTTCCAACGTCATCGGGACGATGACACCACCTGTGGCAGTCAATATCTTCTCGGCGGCATCGGTGACAAAACTTAAAATGGGAGAGATTGCAAAAGGACAGATTCCATTCTTTATCGGTTATGTGGCGGTGTTCCTGGCGGTGGTGTTGATACCGGCGGTCAGCAGATTTTTGATTGGGTGAACTGAAAGGAGTTAGATAATGAAGGATTTAAAAAATAAAATCAGAGTGGAGGGCTGGAAGGTCCAGTCTTCGGATGAGGAAGGATTTCATAAGGTGATTACACCTGACACCTGCGAGTGCAGAGAAGCTCAGGTTTTCCGTCTGAATTTAAAAGCGAAAGAAACGTATACATTGGAGTCCGGGGAATTAGAAATGCATCCGGTCCTTCTGGAAGGAAAAGCCCGGTTGAGCCACAGAGTTCTGAATCAGGAAATGGAGAAGTTTGACTCCTGTTATATTCCCGGGGGTGATAAGCTGACAATCACGGCAGCAGAAGACTGTATTTTCTACATTGCAGGTGCGCATTATGAAGGAATCGGGAAGCCTCATTTCAGAAAATTTGACATCTCTCTTCC
>NZ_FR889195.1:0-22271 GCF_000432215.1 Anaerostipes sp. CAG:276 | reverse complement strand
CGATTGGTGATATCCATCAGATTCACGGGGAAGGTGTAGGCAGACGTGAGGTTATGTTTACTCTCGCACCACAGGATACCGCTTCTAAATTGATATGCGGACTTACATGGTCCCAAGAAGGGGCGTGGACCAGCTGGCCGCCGCATCAGCATGAGAAAGACCTGGAGGAGGTTTACTGCTATTTTGATATGCCATCTCCAAAATTCGGATTACATATAAGCTACTTAAAAACCGGAGAGGTGGAGGATATTGTTACACATACGGTTCATTCAGGAACTATGGTACAGGCGCCGTGTGGATATCATCCTACGGTAGCAAGCCCGGGAAGCCGCAATGCCTATTTCTGGGTTCTGGCTGCATTTACGCCGGAAAGCAGAAGATATGACCTGGCAATAAATGATCCGGCATTTGAACAATAAATATTAGAAAAGGAGACAATACTATGGATTTAAATGACTTAACAAATAAAACAGCCATTGTAACCGGAGCTGCCCAGGGACTCAGCTGCGGCATGGCAGAGGGATTGATGGAAGCGGGAGCCAAAGTGTGCATTATGGATATCAATCCAAAGGCACCGGAGGTTGCACAGGAATATACGAGGAAGGGATTTCAGTGTTTTGCAGTGGTAACGGATCTTGGAAATGATAAAACACGGGAAACTGCTTTTCAAACGGCGGTAGAAAAGCTGGGGGGACATCTGGATATCATCGTCAATGGTGCCGGGGTACAGAAAAGATACCCAAGTGAAGACTTTCCGCTGTCAGAGTGGGATTTTGTCATCAATGTAAACCTGAGAAGTGTATTTGCGCTATGCCAGCTGGCAGGAAAAACATTTCTGAAGCAGGGAGGAAAGGGAAAGATTATCAACATTGCGTCAATGCTTTCGTTCTTTGGTGGATATACAGTGCCGGCATATGCGGCATCCAAAGGAGGAGTCGCCCAGCTGACCAAAGCGCTGTGCAATGAATGGGCAGAGAAAGGAATTAATGTCAATGCTCTGGCTCCCGGATACATGGCAACGGATATGAACACAGCGCTGCTAGATCCGGAAAATCCGAGAAATGCAGCTATCACCGAACGTATTCCGTATAAAAAATGGGGTACACCGGAAGATATGAAGGGGCCGGTGGTATGGCTGGCATCAGATGCATCTGATTATATCAACGGAGCAGTAGTTCCGGTAGACGGCGGATATTTAGTTCGATAGAGAGGATTTTAATTATGAAAGTTATCATTACGGATTGTGACCATGAAAATATAGACATTGAGACAAAAATATTTGCAGACGCGGGGATCGATATGGAACTGAAACAGGCAGTGACAGAAAATGAAGTGATTGCCCAGTGCCAGAATGCAGAGATATTTATAGTTCAGTATGCAAAAATAACAGAAAAGGTTATGGAACATTGTCCTAAATTAAAATATGTAGTGCGCTACGGCGTAGGTGTCGATACCATTGACCTTGCGGCGGCACAAAAGCATGGGGTGCAAGTGGGGAATGTGCCGGATTACGGAATGAATGAGGTAGCCGACCATGCCATTTCCCTCGCATTAGCTATGATAAGAAAAATCGTAAAAATGAATGCGGTGACAAAAAATGAAGGATGGGATTATACAAATGCGATTCCGGTTCACCGTTTCAGTGAGTTAACCGTGGGAGTCATTGGGCTTGGCAGAATTGGACGCAATTTTGCCAAGAAAATGCATGCGCTCGGGTTTAGCGTCATAGGCACAGATCCTTATTATAAAGCGGCATCGGAAACAGACAGGTACGTACAAACGGTAAGTATGGAGGAAGTGATCAAACGGTCTGACATTATTTCCCTGCACTGCCCAGCAGACGGCAATGTCGATCTGTTCAATAAAGAAACATTCCGCAAAATGAAAAAATCGGCGATTCTCATTAATGTTGCCCGGGGCGGGATCATCAATGAACCAGACCTTAATCAGGCCTTAAAGAATGGGGAAATCGCAGGAGCAGCATTAGACTGTATGCTCGGGGAGCCGGTCAGCAAAGCTTCTGTCCTGTTCAAACATGAAAATCTGATCGTAACTCCTCATATGGCATGGTATTCAGAGGAAGCGGCCGATGAACTGAAACGTAAGGTGGCTGAGGAAGCTGTGAGGTTTGCCAACGGAGAAGCTATACATTACCCGGTCAACAGTCTGGCATAGGAAGGAGAACATATGGGACTTAAGTTGTTAGAACAGATAAAAAGGATTGGGATCGTGCCTGTCATTCAGTTAGAGCGTGCAGAAGATGCGGTACCGTTGGCGGCGGCGTTGTGCGAAGGAGGGCTTCCCTGCGCAGAAGTTACCTTCCGCACAGACGCGGCGGCAGAATCCATAAAAAAGATGAAAGCGGATCAACCGGATATGCTGGTAGGAGCCGGAACCGTATTGACAATACAGCAGGTGGACGAAGCCGTGGCGGCAGGAGCAGAATTTATCGTGAGTCCCGGTCTGAATCCGGATATTATAGAGTACTGCAGTAAAAAAAATATTTTGATTCTTCCTGGATGTGCCAATCCGAGTGATGTGGAGCAGGCAATCAAATATGGATTGAAGGCAGTGAAATTTTTTCCGGCGGAAGCAGCCGGAGGGATTCAGACGATCAAAGCTATGGCTGCCCCGTACACACAGATGAAATTTATGCCTACCGGTGGAGTGAATGAGTCAAATATCTGTGATTACCTAAACTTTGACCGTGTTATTGCCTGCGGCGGAACGTGGATGGTACCGGCTGATCTCATCGCAGCCGGAGAATTTGAAGAGATCAGGGAACTGACACAGAAAGCGGTACAGAATATGTTGGATTTTCACTTGGCGCACGTGGGAATCAACTGTGACAGTGCAGGTGAAGCCCGCCGGACGGCAAATATATTTGAGCAGCTTTTTGGATTTAAAGCAGATGAGAATTCGGCTTCCATTTTCTCTGCGAATTTTATAGAAACCATGAAATCACCTTTCCTCGGAACGAAAGGGCATATTGCCATTGCAGCCAATTCAGTGGAGCGGGCGAAGACCTATCTGGAAAGAAAAGGTGTCGTATTTCAGGAGGACAGCGCGGTGTACCGCAAAGATGGAAAAATGCAGGCTGTTTATATGCAGAATGAGATTGGCGGATTCGCTCTTCATCTGGTGAGAAATCCCAAATTACCATAGATTTGAGAGGTGGAAAAATGAGCAAGACAATATTATTTGGGGAGCCAATGGCGCTTTTGATTGCTGCTGCGGAAGGGCCTCTGGAGGAGGTAACGCATTTTGAAAGAGCATTGTCTGGTGCTGAGGTGAATGTGTCCATCGGTTTGTCAAGACTTGGCCATGATGTAGAGTATCTGACAAGACTGGGAGATGACCCATTTGGACATTATATAGAAAAGACATTGAGAGAGAATCAGATTGGGACGGAAATGATCACATATGATCCCATATACCGGACAGGAATTCAGCTGAAAAACCGTGTGACTGACGGAAGTGATCCATATGCTCCTTACTACAGAAAAGGTTCGGCGGCATCTCATATTTCCGAGGAAGAGATTGATTCTATTGACCTGTCTGATGTGGAACTCGTGCACATTACTGGAATTCCTCCGGCACTGTCTGAGACAGCAAGGAAGGCGTCTTTCCGACTGATGGAACGGGCCAAAGAAAAAGGGATCACGATCACGTTTGATCCCAATCTGCGACCGGCATTATGGGAAAACGAAGAAATCATGAGGAATGTCATCAACCGGATGGCAGAGTATGCGGATATAATACTTCCGGGCATCGAAGAGTGCAGAATCCTGGTCGGAACCGATGACAAGAAAAAAGCGGCTGAGTTTTACCAAGCCTGTGGCATTAAAACAGTGATCATTAAAGATGGAGCCAAAGGAGCCTTTGTGAAAGAAAAAGATAAGGCTTATATGGTGCCGGGGTTTAAAGTAAAAAAAGTTGTTGATACGGTCGGGGCAGGCGATGGATTTGCAGTGGGAGTGATCAGCGGAATTCTGGAAGGCATAAATATAGAAGATAGTGTAAGACGGGGAAATGCTATTGGAGCCATGCAGATCATGGATGTCAGTGATAATGAAGGACTGCCCACAAGAAAACAACTGGAGGAATTTATGAGGGCAGAGAACGACTAAAGAAATACTCTTCTTCTGGGATAATTAAATAGTTATTTGCAATTGACTTCTTTTTTTAAGCTATGTTAAAATCTACCTATAAATAGAAAATAGGATAGTGAATGTAAGAGTGAGCTAAACCTATGTGTATAGATAATTTTGGAAGCGCAAGCTTTCAGTTTTGTTTGTGCACATAGGTTTTTATTATTTTCGGATGTATACCAACAGCCGGCCTGAAAAGGGGATAGATTATGAGAATCTTTAAAGTTCTGAATAACAATGTGGCAGTGATTCTGAATGAAGACGGTCAGGAAAAGATCGTCATGGGTAGAGGCATCTGTTTTAAAAAGAAGGCAGGGGATGATTTAAACCCTGAGGCGATCGACAAGACATTTTTCCTTTCCGGAACCGAAGCCCACAATAAGTTCCAGGTACTGATTCGGGATGTCCCGATGGAGCACATTGCCATCGGGGAGGAGATCATTTCATAGGCGAAAACCAAATTGGGGAAAAAACTGAATGATATGGTTTACATTTCCCTCATTGACCATGTACATACCTCGATCGTCCGGTTTTTGGACGGTGTGACGGTGAAAAATGTTCTGCTTTGGGACATCCGCAGATTCTATAAAGATGAATATCAGATCGGACTGTGGGCCCTAAACTTGGTCGAAGAAAAATGTAAGGTCCGGCTCCCGGAAGATGAGGCCGGGTTCATCGCGTTACATCTGGCCAATGCCCAGATGGATGACGACACGATGCACAACATGTATGAAATCACCCGGATCATGCAGGAAGTGGTCAATATCGTAAAATACTTTTTCAAGATAGAGTTTGACGAGGACGACGTTTACTATTACCGTTTTGTGACGCACCTGAAGTTTTTTGCAAAGCGTCTGATCGAACACACGGCTTATGAGGAAGACAGCAGTGACGGCCTTTGGGAAGTGATCAGAGAAAAGTATCCGGAGGCTTTCCGGTGCACTGAAAAGATTACGCAGTTCATTGCAGGAAAATATGAATATGACCTGTCAAAAGAAGAGCAGCTTTACCTGACGATCCACATTGAGCGGGTTATGAACAAAACAAAAAAGCAATAAATTTCAATTATCATGTACGCCAGGATGGTGACATTTGGTTGGCCAAGCCTTCATAAATATAATTTCAATTAAATGGAGGTAAGAAAATGGGTAAGTACGAAACATTGGCAAAAGAAATTGTCAAAAATGTAGGTGGAAAGGAAAACGTCAGCATCCTTGTCCACTGCATCACAAGGCTCAGATTTAAACTAAAAGACGAGAGCAAAGCGAAGGATGATGTGCTGAAAAACATGGACGGCGTGGTCACAGTGATGAAAAGCGGCGGACAGTACCAGGTGGTCATTGGCAATCATGTGCCGGATGTCTTTGCGGAGGTGATGCCCCTGCTCGGACTGGCAGAAGAAGCAGGGCAGGAGGAAGACCCAGAAAAAGGAAGTCTGTTTAACAGGGCCATTGATACGATTTCCGGGATTTTTCAGCCGATCCTTGGGATCATGGCTGCCTGTGGTATGGTCAAGGGTTTGAATGCTCTGTTTGTAGCATTGGGTCTTTACTCAGATGCCTGCGGAGGTTATCTTATTTTAAATGCCATCGGAGATGGGCTGTTTAACTTTCTGCCCCTGTTCCTCGGCTACACGGCAGCAAAGAAATTCAGACTAAAGCCAATGCTCGGCCTGGTGATCGGAACCATCATGTGTTATCCGACCATTCAGAACAGCGCTTTGTCAGCCGGAGGGAATGCTCTCTATACACTGTTTGGCGGAACAATGTTTGCATCTAAAGTTTATACGGATTTCTTTGGTATCCCATTAATCGGCATGGATTATACAGGGACCGTAATTCCAGTCATCTTTGTCGTCTATTTTGCTTCAAAATTCGAGAAGTTTTTTAACAAATTTATCCCCGATTTAGTAAAATTCTTTTTTGTCCCGATGTTCACACTGCTTGTGGCAATCCCGGCAGGACTGCTGGTGATCGGACCTTTAGCGACTTTTGGATCCACCGTTATTGCAGAGGCAGTTATGACTGTCAGAAATTTCAGCCCGATGCTTGCAGGAGCCATTGTGGGGCTTGCATGGCAGATTCTGGTGATCTTCGGCCTGCACTGGGGCTTCATTCCGGTGTACATCAATAATATTATGACAAATGGTTTCGATAACGTTATGATGCCGTTTTTTGCATGCACTTTTGCCACATCCGCAGTCGTTCTGGGTGTTTTCTTTAAGACGAAAAATAAACTGATCAAAGAAATGGCCATCCCAAACTTTATTTCCGGTATCTTTGGAGTCACAGAGCCGGCCATTTATGGAATTCTACTCCCGTTAAAAAAACCGTTTATCATCAGCTGTATCGTGGGAGGCATCGGAGGAGGATTCTACGGAGCCTTTAATTTCAGAAAGTTTATGATGGGAGGCATGGGTATCTTTGAATTCCCGGCAATGATCGAACCGGACGGAAGCATGGGGAATTTAATCGTAGCAGTCGTTGGCGTGATCATCAGCATGGTTTTGGGATTTGCCGCGACCATGATCTTTTATAAAGAAAAGGAACCAGCCGCTGTACAAGGGACAGAAGAACAGGACAAGGATTAGTTGGAAACAGAAGTTACGGGACAGAAAAAAATCATGGAACAGCTGGAAATCGCAAGTCCTATCAAGGGCAGGGTATTAAAACTGGAATCCGTCAAAGATGCGGCTTTCGCATCAGGAGTCCTTGGAAAGGGAGCGGCTGTGCTGCCGGAGGAAGGAAAAGTTTATGCCCCTGCATCCGGTGTCGTGTCAGCCTTATTCCCGACACTCCATGCCCTGGGAATCGAAACCGATGACGGAGTACAGATCCTGATTCATATTGGTCTGGACACTGTTCAGCTAAACGTAGAAGGCTTTGAGGCTATGATAAAACAGGGGGACCGGATCGAAAAAGGACAGCTGCTGATCACCTTTGATAAGGAATTTATAGAAAGCAAAGGCTATTGCGTCGAGACACCTGTACTGGTTTCCAATTCTGATGACTTTCTGGATGTGGTGGAAACCCGCGAAGAATATGCAGCCGCAGGTGACCTGTTATTGAATGTTCTGAAATAGGAGGATGAGAACATGGGATTTCCAAAGAATTTTTTATGGGGCGGAGCAACGGCGGCAAACCAGCTGGAAGGCGGTGTATTTGAAGGCGGAAGGGGTCTTGCAAATGTAGATGTTTGTCCGTCCGGAGCAGACCGGTCTTCGGTCATCGCAGGGCACCGAAAAATGCTTAAAATGGATGATAAACACGAGTATCCGGCAGCAGAGGCTGTGGACTTCTATCATCACTTTCGGGAAGATATCCGCCTGTTTGGGGAAATGGGATTCAAGGTTTACCGTCTGAGCATTGCCTGGACCAGAATCTTTCCGAATGGAGATGAACAGGAACCCAATGAGGAGGGACTGTGTTTTTACGAAGAAATTTTCAAAGAATGCAGGAAATATCACATCCAGCCATTGGTTACGATTTCTCATTTTGACTGCCCGGTTTATCTGATTGAGAAGTATGGGGGATGGAGAAACAGAGAAATGATTCGTTTCTATCTGCGTCTCTGTGAAGTGTTATTCACCCGATTTAAAGACGATGTCACCCACTGGCTGACATTTAATGAGATCAATATGATCCTTCATGCACCATTTATGGGAGCAGGCATTTACTTTAAAGACGGTGAAAATGAGGAACAAGTGAAATATCAGGCTGCCCACCATGAGCTGGTGGCAAGTGCGCTGGCGACAAGGATGGCCCATGAAATAAATCCTGAAAATAAGGTGGGATGTATGTTTGCGGCCGGCAGCGCTTATCCGTATACCTGCAGGCCGGAAGATGTCTGGGAGGCACTGCTTACTGACCAGGAAAATTATTTCTTTGTGGACGTACAGTCCAGAGGATATTATCCGTCTTATGCGGTGAAGAGGCTTCAAAAAAAGGAGTTTTTCCAGTGATGGATGCAGGAGATGCAGAGATTTTGGGAGAGTATACCGTTGATTTTATTTCTTTTACCTATTATAACAGCAGATGCATCGCGGTACCGGGAGGCGGACAGGAGGAAGCAGAAGGAAATCTGTTTAAGTCGGCAAAGAATCCTTATCTTTCTTACAGTGACTGGGGATGGCCGATCGATCCGCTGGGGCTGCGTATTACGTTAAACCAGGTGTATGACAGATACCAAAAGCCATTGTTTATTGTTGAAAATGGATTGGGAGCTTTCGATGAGCCTGATGAGAACGGTTATGTGGTAGATGATTACCGGATTGAATACCTGAGGGAACATATCCGTGCCATGAAAGATGCTGTGGAGGAGGACGGAGTGGAACTGATGGGGTACACTTCCTGGGCTCCTATCGATTTAATCAGTGCCTGAAGCGGGGAGATGAAAAAACGGTACGGATTTATCTACGTGGACAAACAGGAAGACGGCAGCGGAACACTGGCCAGATCAAGGAAGAAATCTTTTTATTGGTATAAGAAAGTCATAGAGACGAACGGGGAAGAATTGTAATTAGCTTTCTATATGTTCTTCAAAGGTGTCAGGGAGCTCAAAACAAGAGGTTCCTGACACCTTTTTCTTTGTGTTAAAATTTCCTTTTCTGAAGGATAGATATTTTCACAAAGGTTAAGGCCAGACCGTAAATAAACAAAAGCAGTACAGCAGGAAATACTTTTATTCCTATAAAATAGGGTTCTTTGGCGAAGGAATCCGGAAGAAATGAAATCGGCGGTACGATCCAAAGAATAAATTTTGAGACGGGAAATGCCGCCGTCAGAGAAGTTTTGATCACTGATACTATGTCGACAAGTGTAATCATGAGTAAAGCAGATTTCCTGTCTTTTATGACTCTGGGATGAGACAGCTCACCCAGACTGCATCCCATAAATGCAGAAGAGGACAGCAAAAAAAATCCAAATATGATATCTTCAGGCAGCAGCTTTCGGTCAAACAGCATCTGGCTGTTGGACAGATTGATCAACACTGGGATCAGCAGGCAAAGCAGAGCAGTCAGCATGCTGAGGCTTAAAAGGAACAGGGCATGTCCCCAATCGTATTGATTCGTGCTGCGCAGTCTCAATCTTATAATCTGTTCCGACGCTGTATCTTCCAGAATGCAGACGGATGTGCCGATCCAGGAAGAAATCAGAAAAACAAACAGACAGCAGCTGGCCAGACTGGCCACTACACTTACTGGTTTTGCTGAATATAAAGTAAACAGCATTACTACTAAAGCAGCAAAGGGCATAACAAATTTATTTGACTTCAAATACTGCAGGTATTGATATTTTATGAGACCGCTAATGATCCGCATCTTCCATCCTCCTTAAAAGCCATCCTTCCTGTATCATATATGCGATCACAGGATTGCTTTCCGATTCTTTTACTTCTATTCTATATTTACCGCAGCAGCTTTTGATTCGTCCTGTACACAGATCAGGAATTTCAGCCCCTTCTTTCTTATCAAACCATAGAATATAATGTTTTTCTGCCGCATTTTCCGGACTGTCTGCCAGGGATAAATGTTTCCTGTCAATTTGATACACTGTGTCACTGATACTGTCAATCAAATATTGTTCGTGGCAGGACATAAGAATAGTCATTCCTGTTCTGCGCAGTTCATTTATTTTTTGTATGAACACATCCTGAGAGTCTGTGTCCTGGCCGGACAGAGGCTCGTCTAATATTAAAACATCGGGAGTTTTTAACAGAGCCTGTATGACCGACACTTTTTGCAAGGTCCCTTTTGATAAGTGTTTCATCGGAATATCCAGCATATCAGATAAAAAGAATTCTTCACACAGCGCCTTATACCTTGTCTTTACATCCTCAGTACTCAGACCATCCAGATATCCCATATGCCGGAGGTATTGTCTGGCCGTGAGATTCATTTTAGGGAACCGCTCAGGAACATAGTGGAACAGAGGAGCACCGTAATATAGGACATTCCCATGTGTGGGACGTATTAGTCCTGCGAGCAGTTTTAATAATGTACTCTTTCCGCATCCATTGTGGCCCGTAAAGGCGATGGATTGGTTTTGGGATATGGAAAGGGTCAGATCCTGTAAGATGACCTCTTTGTTATATGATTGAGTGATGTTTTTTAGTTCTATTAGATGGTCCACAATTCTCCCCTTATCTCAGACATGGTATGATTCATATAAATTAACTTTGTAAATATTGTAACAGAGATTATGCTGGAAAGTAAAAAAATTCGATTTTTCAGGGAACATTTTTTAATGCTATGACATTATATAAGTGAAAGGGTTAAGATCCGAACAAGATTTTATAGCAGAATGGAGGCTTTTGTTATGACGACAGAAGAGATGGAAGTACTAGTGAATGAATATGGGACATCCTTGTATCGTTTCTGCTGCCATTTGACCGGTAATGTTCCTGAAGCCGAAGATCTGTATCAAGACACCTTTCTAAAAACTGTCGAGTTAAGCCACAAACTCGACAGATGTGGCGATGGTAAGAGCAAACGAAACTATCTGATTGGGATTTCCGTAAATCTCTGGAAGAATAAAAAGAGGAAGAGCTTATGGAGAAGAAACATTGTTTCAGAGACGGAATTCGATGATTTGAGAGCAGCCGACACCAGAAATTTAGGCGGGCTTGAAGAAGCAGTTGTCAAACAGGAACTGCTTGATGAAGTGAATAGGCTGATCGGCAGCCTTCCCGAAAAACAGAAAATTATTATGAATATGTATTATGCAGCTGAAATGAGTATCGAGGAAATATCACACAACCTTAAAATTTCCAGGAAAACAGTCAGGAGCAGTATGAGCAAAGCGAGAACGAAGATCAGAAGCAGTTTGGAGGCGAGTGGTTATGAAATATGATTTGGAAGAATTAATAAATGAAACATATAAGAATAAACAGGAACCTCCTGAACAGCTGAATATCTCTGTTCTGAAAAAAATGGAGGAACATGTTATGAAGAAAAAACAAAAAACTAACAAAATGATGAAAATTGCAGCTGCGGCATGCGCTGTATTACTGCTGGCGATTCCGGCAGGAGTCATTGCAGCACCTAAAATTGTGAACTATTTTAAAAGTGAAGTTAAAAAAGATCAGTATGCTGTAGATATATCTGTAAACACGGAGCAGAATAAAAAATTGAAAAAGAAAATCCCTTATGTATCCCTTTCCTATCATTTGCCGGACAAATACCGTGAGGGAGGTTCAGGGTTAAAAGGATGGTATGAATTTAACTACAAGTCTGGGGCCCATGCCGGAAAAGATTTTTCATTCGAACTGGTACAAATGGATAAGTCCGTGGACAAAGATTATTATGTCGATGATGTAAAACAGGCGGATAACTTAAAGATTAGCGGACATAAAGCGATTTATATGAACCGATATTATATAAAAGACAGCAGATATATCAAAAATGACACTTATAATAAAAGCATGTTTGTATTTTATGAAGAATATGGCTATATGATTCGGTACTATGCGATGTCTGGTGTAGGTAAGAAAGATTTGTCAAATTTTGCGTCCCAGGTAAAACTTAAGAAATGTAAAAAATCTGAGGCTTCAGGCTACGTCCGACTCTCTGAGAAGACACAAAAGAATTTACAGGGACAGGAAAGAGGAAAAGATACAAAAATAAAAGGAATTTTCAAAAATGCTGGAGACAATGTAAAATATGATGATGCTGAGTATGAGATAGCTTCAGTGGGAATCAAAGACGATATCAGCGGATTATACGGAAAAGGTTTTTCAAGTACTGTTGATCTTCAAGAAATTTTAGATAAAAATGGTAAACTAAAATCATACAGAAGAGAAACTTTAAAAGGTGGTGACGGACGCCATTCTGCATCAATATCAGTTGCAGATACAAAGACTGTAAAGCAGAAGATGGTTTATATTACAATGAAGATAAAAAATACAGGAAAAGAGGAAAAAATAATAAACGTGTGCAGGCCCCTCACTTATTTGAGAAAAACAAAAGACGGAAGCTGGCGTATCCTTGAGGAATACAACAGACCGGAGGCTTTTAGGAATTGTCAGTTAGTCAAGTGTGCCCAATATTTTCAGGAGACAGACGGGGGATATCGTTTTTATCTTAAAACGTTGAAGCCAGGACAGGAAGAGATTTATCATATTGGATATTTTGTAGATGAGGATTTACTGGACAAGGCCTATATCCAAATAGATGGTGGGGGAGACAGCGGTAAAGATAATACAGGATATATAAAAATAACAAAGTAAACTTATTAGATATAAAAAGAGATTACTGCCGTATAAATTGATACGGCGGTAATCTCTTTTATTATGGCCTTTTTGGCGAGAGTGATATAATGGAAATAGATGGAACATTCAAAGAAGATGAATTTGGAATTTTTTCTTATAAGATTTCATTTCCTCAGCAAAAAGTAGGATCAAAAGTTACTGTTACAGGGATAGAGATTTCCTTATTGATATCCCTATTTTCAGAACAGACACAAAGGTCTATATAAAAGCAGTTACTCCAAGCGGATATTGCAAAGTAAAGGTTAAAAATACTCAGTTTACAAAAATAAAATATGCCAACATTCTGTGTACAGGTGGGGAGAAAACAGATAAGCTCAAAATTAAAGTGAGCGGTAAGACCATAGCGAAAAAGTTTAAGGGTAAAAAATTTAATGAAACTATCAAAGTAAAACTCCCAAAGAAAAAAGCTGGAAAAAGTATAAAGGTCATTATTTATGACAAATATGGTGACCAAAGAGCAAGTACGACAAAAAGGATTTACATCGGCCGGACCATAAAAATAGGAATGTCAGCCAAGAAGGCAGTTCTGACTACCTGGGGGAAACCTGTTTATAAAAGAAAAGCAAAGAAGGGCTACAAAGAATGGGGCTTCATTCGGGGGAATTATGGTCTGATTGCATTAATCAAGAAAGGCAAAGTTGCAAAGGTATATAAAGGCAGACTGAATTAAGGGATAAAGAAGATCATAGATTATAAAAGCGAAAAAACCTTCCACTGGCTGGAAGGTTTTTTTCGTGATTTTATTTATAAATTGTTTATGTTTTATATGTTTTTTGTGAGTTTTTAACATGAAACACCGCGGGTTTGTTAAATATCAAACAAAAAAATCTATTTAATGAAAGGTATAACAATTATTTACTGGTAGCATTTGCCCAATTTTCTGAAATTCATTCTGAAAAAAATTAAAAACTCCCTCTTTACTCTCCACATCGTGTATCCGATACAATGAACTTAACAAATAACAGAAACGCAATAAGAAAGGAGCAACTATGAGTGTAATAATGGCCAACGCCATCGGTACCGGGATTTTCTGCTGTCTCTGGCAGGGAGTCGGCTCTGCCCTGGGGCTCGCCACATGGATCGGATTCGTCGGATGCACGTCATACTTTTCCGCCGGATGTGGGAAGACAGGGTTCATCAAGTCGATGTGCAGCAACTACACAGGTCTTCTGTGGGGCATGCTGATCATCCTGTCCGGCGGCATCAATAACACGATCATATTCGGAGCAGTCGTAACGGGATTCTTTTCCTGGCTGATCGTATTCCAGTCCCACATTGATGTTTTGTCCCTGGTACCCAATACGTTTATGGGAGGTTTTTCTGCATTCGCCAGCGGCGGAGATTGGAAAATGCTCTTAATCTGTCTTCTGTTAGGCAATATTCTCGGAGTGTCCTGCGACTATTCCGGAAGATTCCTTTTTAAGAAATTCGGAAAAGAATAGTGCCGGCTGAACGTCCCAGGCTCAGATGGAAAACCATGAAATTGATCATATAATAAGGAGTGTGAAACAACCATGAGTAAAATTACAAAAAAAGAGTATGGAGAAGAAATGGAAAAGGGCTTTAATTTAAGAACTGCAATGGAAGAAGCATCCAGATGTCTTCTCTGCCATGATTCACCCTGCAGCAAAGGATGCCCTGCAGGAACAGATCCCGGAAAGTTCATCCGTTCTCTCCGTTTCCGCAATATAAAAGGAGCTGCGGAGACAGTCCGCGAGAATAACCCGCTGGCAGGATGCTGCGCTCAGGTCTGTCCATACGGAAAAATGTGTGAGCAGGCGTGCAGCCGTACCGGCATTGATAAGCCGATCGAGATTGGAAAGATCCAGCGTTTTCTCGTAGAAGAAGAGAAAAACCAGGGAATGGAATTCTTAAAAGCGGCTGAGCCGAAGAAGGAAAAGATTGCCTGTGTAGGTGCTGGACCGGCCTCTCTTTCCTGTGCAAGACAGCTGGCGTTGGAAGGATATTCTGTGACGGTCTATGAAGCTCAGGACAAAGCAGGCGGTGTTCTTACATATGGAATTATTCCAACAAGGCTTCCTCAGGAAGTAGTGGATTTTGATATTCAGACCATTGAAAAACTCGGAGTAGAATTTAAATTTAATGAACCCATAGATGCGTCAAAACTTGAGGAGCTCAAAAATGATTACGATGCAGTATTCGTAGGAGCAGGTCTCTGGAAATCAAAGATGGTGGATATACCGGGCAAAGATCTGGAAGGTGTGGTAACTGCCATTGACTTCTTAAGGGAAGCTAAGACAAATACAGATCAGCTGGTACTTGGAGAAAATGTAATCGTGATCGGAGGCGGAGACGTTGCTATGGACTGTGTCACGACTGCAAAACAGCTGGGAGCGAAAGCAACCATCGTTTACCGCAGAACCATTGAAGAAGCTCCGGCAGATATGGATGAAGTCAGCTTCGTACAGAGTATGGGTATTCCGATCGTTCAGGAATTTGCACCGGCAGAAATCGTTGGAGAAAACGGACATGTTACCGCAATGAGATTTGAAGGACGTGACGGAGAATCCGGACTGACCATGAAGACCGATCAGGTTGTGCTGGCGATCGGCCAGGCAGTCGGAGACGACGTGGCAGACATTGCAGCCGGCGAAAATGTCTTCACAGGCGGAGACATGGTAAACGGCGGAAAAACTGTAGTAGAAGCTGTCGCTGAAGGCAAAGAAGCTGCAGAAAAGATTGCAGACTATTTTAACAAATAGAAAGGAGGCATTGAATATGTCCATAAAGAAAGATTTATCCATCGATTTTTTAGGAGTCAAATGTGAAAACCCATTTTTCCTCTCATCCTCTCCGGTAGGAAGCAACTATGAAATGTGTGCCAAAGCACTGGAGGCAGGATGGGCAGGAGTTTACTATAAGACCATCGGTATATTTATCCCGAACGAATGCTCCCCTCGATTCGATATCACATCAAAGGAAGGGACACCGTGGACTGGATTTAAAAACATGGAAATGATTTCAGATAAACCTCTGGAAGATAACCTGGAATACATGAGAAGACTGAAACAGGACTATCCGACAAAAGTTATCGTTGCCAGCATTATGGGAAGCAATGAAGAAGAATGGGAGATCCTCGCAAAGAAAGTAACAGAGGCCGGTGTCGATATGATCGAGTGTAACTTCTCCTGCCCTCAGATGACATCCTCTGCCATGGGGTCTGATGTAGGACAGAATCCGGATCTTGTGCGCAGATACTGCGAGGTTGTTTCCGGTGCCACTCATCTTCCGGTCATTGCAAAGATGACTCCGAATATCGGAAACATGGAGATTCCTGCAATCGCTGCCATGGAAGGCGGAGCTAAGGGAATCGCTGCCATCAATACAGTAAAAGCCATCACAAATATTGATGTGGAAAATATGACCGCCATGCCGGTAGTCAACGGTAAATCATCCATCTCCGGCTATTCAGGTGCGGCAGTAAAACCGATCGCGCTGCGTTTTATCACACAGATGAAACAGCATCCGGAATTAAAAGATGTCCCGATCACAGGAATCGGCGGTATTGAAACATGGAAAGACGCATTAGACTTTATCCTTGTAGGATCTTCAAACCTTCAGGTAACAACATCCGTTATGCAGTATGGATACCGTATTGTAGAAGATATGATCAGCGGTCTGTCCCATTTCATGGAAGACCATGGAATTGATAAATTATCTGATCTGGTAGGCGTGGCTCTGCCGAACATCGTGCCTGCTGATGACATTGACCGTACGTTCATCCTCTATCCGGATTTCAATAAGGATAAGTGTGTGGGATGCGGAAGATGCTATGTATCCTGCTTTGACGGCGGACATCAGGCCATTACATGGGATGAAAAAGAGCGGAAGCCGGTTCTCAATGAAGATAAATGTGTCGGATGCCATTTGTGCCTGAATGTCTGTCCGGTTATGGACTGTATTACCCCTGGAAAGGTTGAGATGAAGCCGGGAGTTGAAGACCATGAAGTGAAAATGAAAACCAAGTATGAGTAAAGCATAAGTCAGATTGGGGGACAATCATATGAAAAAATTCGACTTAGTGATCAAAAACGGTACTGTTGTGACAGCTTCTGATATGTTTTCTGCGGATTTAGGTGTGAAGGATGGAAAGATCGCAGCCATTGCTGAGAATATAGAAGCAGATGCAGAAGAAGTGTTTGATGCGGCTGGAAAGCTGGTTCTTCCAGGAGCACTGGACGTACATACTCACCTGGCAATGCCGTTCGGCGGTACAATTTCTTCCGACAGTTATCTCTCCGGAACAAGGGCAGCTGCCTGCGGAGGAGTCACAACGGTCTTTGACTATCCGGTTCAGCATACCGGCGAAACCATCCGCGGAGTCATTGCAGAGAAAAAGGCTGTTTTGGAAAAAGAAGCATGTGTTGATTTTGCATCCCACTGCTGTATCACGGATCTTTCTGACGGAGCGATCATTGAGGAGATGGAAGAGGCCGTAAAAGAGGGAATCACAAGCTTTAAATGCTTCCTGGTGTATAAAAAAGAGGGATGGATGGTAAGCGACGGAACTCTTGCGAAGCTGATGCTGCGTGCGAAGGAACTGGGTGCCATGATCAACGTCCACGCCGAAAATCCGGATCTGATTGATATGTATACGGAGCAGTTTTTAAAAGAAGGCAAGACGAGTGCCTGGTATCATTACATGAGCCGGCCGGAATTTGTGGAGGCTGAGGCAGACAAAAGAGCCGTACATTGGTCAAAACATTTAGATGCACCGCTGTATCTTGTACATATGGCAGACAAAGAAGGTTTGGAGGCCTGCATTCAGGCAAAAGAAGAAGGAGCGCCAGTTTTCGTGGAAACCTGCCCGCAGTATCTGGAATTTACCAGCGATGTTTATAAGAGAGAAGACGGACGCAACTTCGTATGCTCACCTCCAATCAAAGGACAGGAGAGCCAGGACGCATTGTGGAAAGCAATCAAGAACGGATCTATTGATACGGTAGCAACTGACCACTGTCCGTTCCAGAGCTATGAGAAAGACTGGGGCAGGGATGATTTCACCAAGATTCCGAACGGATGCTCAGGAATCGAGAACTTATATCCATATATGCTGGATGCGGCAAACTCCGGGAAAATATCTTTTTCAAGGGCAGTAGAGCTGTGTTCCACAAATCCTGCCAAGATTTTCGGATGTGATCAGAAAGGTTCGATTGCAGTCGGTAAGGACGCAGATATTGTTATTTACGACAAAGACAAAGATTTCACGATCAGTGTTGATACAATGCATTCAGACTGTGATCACACGATTTGGGAAGGAAAGAAACTGCACGGATACCCTGTACGTACTTTCCTCCGCGGAAATGTCGTCTATGCAGACGGAGAATTCAAGGGAACTCCTGGCATGGGTCAGTTTGTAAAACGAACCCCAAAAAAATTACGATAAAAAAGAGAGGGTAACATGGGTAAGGCGGTTACTAAAAAGGATGCAGAACAGATGCTTGAAAATGCATTGGAGATCGGAGCCCGTATGCTGATCTCCGGAGCAGAGATCAGGCGCGTGGAAGATTCCATCTTTAGAATCTGTACGGCCTATGGATCTGAACGGACTGAGGTGTTTTCTATTACGTATACAATTGTTGCCACTATTTCCTCCAAGAATTTCGGTATCATAACCCAGTCCAGGAGAATCCATGGTTCGGCATTTAATCTTCAGGAACTGAAATATCTGAATAACCTGTCCCGGAAAATATGCCGGACTCTTCCGGATATGGATGAGGTCAAGAAAGATTTAAAAGAGATTCACAGTCTGCCCACGTACAGCAACCGGCAGGGGATGCTCATCTATGCATTGATTTCATCTGCCTTTACCCTGTTTTTCGGAGGTTCACTGCTGGATGCGGCGATCTCTGCGGTCATAGGAGTCATGATCAAGATCGTGGAGATCCCTTTGAAAAATATGAATATGAATCGGTTTCTCGTCTCCTGCCTTTGTTCCCTGGCAGCAGGGGCACTGGCAGTCATGGCGGCGCGTACAGGTATCGGCTGTTCTTCTGATAAGATCAGCATCGGAAATGTCATGATCCTGATTCCGGGACTTATGTTCACGAACTGTATCCGGGAGATGATATCCGATAATTTTTTATCCGGCCTGACCCGTTTCGGAGAAGCGGTCCTGCTAAGCCTTTCGATTGCCCTGGGCTTTGCAGTGGTCAGCTGGCTGTGAATTTGAGAGGAGATGAGAATGAGCGGATTAAATCAGATCATAGCAGCATTTTTCGGTGCCCTCGGTTTTGCTTTTTTATTCAATCTGCATGGGAAAGAGATATTTTATACTTCATTAGGAGGATGTCTTGCATGGTGCGTGTATCTTTCGGCAGGACTCATCATCCCACAGTATGGGAAACAATATTTTGCAGCGGCATTATTTTTAGGGATCTATGCGGAATTTTTTGCAGTCAGGACAAAGGTTCCCGCGACATTATATCTTGCGGTCGGCATGATCCCCCTGATCCCGGGGGCAGCATTATTTATGATGATGCAGAATGCATTTAAAGCTGACTGGGAACAGTTTGCGCAGTATCGGTTAGAAGCATTTATTACAGGAGCTTCCATAGCTTCCGGAACAATTGTGGCAGCCGTGTGCTGGAACATTTTTAAGAACTATTGGTTTAACAAAAAATAAGGAGGTTCATTTATGTATACATGTGATTTAGGCCGGATGGCGGACAAAATTACAACTATGAGTAAATATGGGGATGCCGGACACGGAGGTATCACAAGATATTCTCTTTCACCGGAAGCTTTACAGGCTCGCGGAGAATTCGTTAAAAGAATGAAAGCGATCGGAGCCGAGATTAAAACAGATGATATGGCAAATATCTATGCAACACTGAAAGGGTCTGAGCCTGATCTTCCAAACATCGTTATGGCTTCTCACTGTGATTCCGTAAAGAACGGCGGAAATTACGATGGTATCCTTGGTGTTATGGGAGCAATGGAAGTGCTGGAAAGCATTGCAGATCAGAAGATTCCTCATAAACATAATATTACGGCTATGATCTGGACAAATGAGGAAGGATCATTATATCCGCCGGCTATGATGTCTTCAGGGGTGATTTGTAATGATTATCTCCCGGATGATATCAAGAAAAACTTTATTCATGAAAATATGCTTGCCTCCAAATCTGTTTTAGATCCGGAAAAGACATTCGGTGAGGCGCTGGAAGCTTCAGGATATAAAGGAGCAAAAGAAAACCGCCTGAACAATAAAGATTATATGGCAATGTTTGAACTTCATATCGAACAGGGACCAATCCTGGAAGCAGCAAAGAAAGATATTGGTGTTGTAACATGTGTCCTTGGAATGATCAACTATAAGATCAAAGTTTACGGACAGTCCGATCATGCGGGAACAACTCCGATGCCTTACCGCCAGGACGCTTTATATGGAGCTGCAAAGGTTCTTCAGTATCTCCATGATGAGCTAGATAAACTGGATTCCGAATTAGTTTATACAACCGGAGAGATCTACTGTCATCCGAATGTACATACCGTTATTCCTGATTATGTAGAATTCTCTATTGATGCAAGACATGAGAAACCAGAAGTCATCGAACAAGTTGTAAATGTCATCAAGAATATGCCAAAAGAAGTTGTGAAATGCAAAGTAGATTATGAAGTGGCATGGACCAGAGACACGGTTTATTATGACAAAGAACTGGTTGGTTATGTACAGGAAGCAGTCGATGAACTTGGCTACTCCAATCAGAAGATCAATTCCGGAGCAGGACATGATGCTCAGTTTGCAGCATACATGATGCCGACTACAATGGTGTTTGTTCCTTCTAAGGACGGACATTCCCACTGTGAACCGGAATATACATCACCGGAACAGTGCACGCAGGGAGCTTCTGTACTCCTGAACGCAGTTCTCAAATGTGATGCCGATAAGTAGGTAACATTGTTTTCCTTTACGTTAAAATAAGCAGAAAGAACGCTGTGAATTTCAGCGTTCTTTTTGCCGCTCTATTCTGGTATAATAGCATTGGCATTTAAAATGTACTGAGGGAGGTGTTTCATATTTTTATCGACAAGCCTTATTACAGCATAGGGGAACTTTCGGCGATCTGCGATATTCCGCAGAAAACACTGAGATATTATGACGAGATCGGCCTGTTTACTCCAGACCGCAGAAACGAGGAGACCCATTACCGCCTTTATTCAAAGGGGCAGATCATTACGGTCGTTATCATTAAGAATTTGAAACAAATGGGGTTTTCACTGAAGGAGATCAAAGAGATCGTCTCTGAAAATGAAGCCAAGGCGTTAGAAAAGAATATGCTGAAAAAGCTGCAGTCTATGAAGCAGGAGATTGAAGACAGTATCAACCGATATACGGAATACTGCTATTTTCTGAAAAAAATACAGAGCGGAATTGATATATTGGAAGAACTGTCTGACAGCTGTTCTGACGAGATGAAGATTTCCGTAGAATTTATTCCGGAGATCAATCTGTTATATGACCGCCGTATCATGAAAGATTATGATTATTCTGAAATTTCCCTTGAACGGTGGCTTGGAATCACGGATAAAGCAAAGACCATGAACTGTAAAATTACAGGGCCGGTATATGTCACTTTTTATGACAGTAATATACTGAATAAATTTCTGTCCCAGGACTCTGAGATCGAATTTGCCGTCCAGGTAGAGGAATCAAAGCCCGCTGAACATATACGGCCTTTTGGAGGAATGCTGGCGGCCACAGTCATTCATATCGGAAACTATGAAGACATTTCAAGCACCTACATACAGCTCATCAAATGGATCAAAAAACATAACTATAAAACGACGGGGCCGGCCACTGAAGAGTTTATCCTTTCACCTCTGGATGTGAATGATGAAACCAGAAGGGTCACCAAGATCATCATACCTGTAGAAAAGGATTCTTAAAAGTTACTTTGAGACAGGGATGATGATTTTAGTAACATGTTCATTTTCATTTCGCAGGTCCACAGGGGAAATGATAAATTCTTCTGAAACCGGACCTGCAACCTTATAGTGATTCTGATTGATCCACTGAATAATTTTGATGTGGGTCCTGATTACATCGCTGTACGGGCCGACATGAAAAGCGGTAGCTGCCAGAAAGCCGCCGAACTTCCGGACATGTTTGGAATCGCTTTCTTCTACCTGGATGCCGAACTCAATATCACAGTCTTTAGAAAGAAACTGGTCCAGCAGATCCGTGTAATAGGTGACTGTTATCGGGCCGCATACCTTAAGGCCGTGTCTTGAGACTTCATCGTTGATCTCTACCCACCGCTCAAGGGAGACCTCGTCATTGTGATAAGACTGCATGATCCTGCGGGAGTGATAAAGATTTACTTCAGGCACTTCTTTGACCGTGATCGCATCCATCTCACCGGCCTGGATCTTTTTCAGATCATCATCATAGAGATGAAGGATCTGGGCACCTTCTTTTAATCTCTGTAAAAACTGCTCCCCCTCAAAGTATTTCTGATTCAGAGTTTCAATTTCCTTTTTTATACATACCAGTTTATCTTCAATTTTCTGTTCCAGGTTTCGGACCTGGTTTGCAGAAACTATTTCTTTGATTTCCTTAATCGAAAAACCGAGCATGCGCAGTTTCCGGATGATAGAAATGGTTACCATTTGGTCTTTGCTGTAATAGCGGTATTTGCTGTTTTCCTTCCGGACCTCCGGAACTACCAGCTTAATCTCGTCATAGTAACGAAGCGTCTTAATAGAAGTGTTACAGGTAGCTGCCACTTCCCCGATAGAATAGTAATGATTCCTGTCCAAAATTTTGTCCCTCCACACATTTTATCCTTTGATAATATTATACCTTATCGCGCAAAGCGCGCCAAG
>NZ_FR889194.1:0-506 GCF_000432215.1 Anaerostipes sp. CAG:276 | reverse complement strand
GAAGTCATGGGTAAAGGAAAGAACAACAAACTGGACTATGACTGCAACCCGGATACTGTATTAGAAGAAGCAACCAGAAGAGTCATGAGTCCAAAGATGCTCTGCGCATTTAAAGACGGAACAAAGACGATGGTAGAGATGACAGCAATGTCTAACTACACAGGATTAGTACCGGATGTGATCGGAGGACACGGACCACAGACTTCACCGGGAACCGAAGGAATCAAAGAGTTAAATGATATCCTGAAGCTTAAGAAAGACGGCGGAATCTTAAACAAACATGGAGTTGTAGAGTATGTAAACGGAGTTGCTCCTGGAGTATTCGTAACCGTATCTACACCGAACGAAGAGATCGCATACCAGATGGCATACCACAGTATGGGACCTGGACCGCTTTGGACCTTATACCGTCCATACCACTTATGTAACTTAGAGACACCGCTTACGGTAGCGAAAGCAGTCATCGACGGAGAAGTGACCTGTGTACCGATCGACGGATTAGTATC
>NZ_FR889193.1:0-27029 GCF_000432215.1 Anaerostipes sp. CAG:276 | reverse complement strand
TGTCCATTTTCTACACGATTGGAGTGAGTCATTCTAAGAGCCGAACGGAAATCGCGTGGAAAATGTCATACTATTTAATGTAACTTTCACATAAGATGACAAGAAAAGGAGGACTAATATGTGGTGGACAAGAACTGAATTAAAAGAGAGGGCAAAAGAATCGATCAGGAGAAACTACTGGATTATGGTGGTGGTAGGGCTGATCGCAGGCATCATTAGCGGACAGATTGGGGGAATGTATCTTACAATAGTTTAAAAACCGAGCTGAGGGAATCCGGATGGAATGGGGAAAACATGGATTTCTTCACGAGCACTCAATTTTTGATGATCGTGTCGGCGGCGATTGGAATTCTTATGGTTCTTTTTATAGGATTTACGCTGCTTAAAATCTTTCTGGGCAATCCTCTTCTGGTAGGATGCAGCCGTTTCTTTCTGGAAAACAGTGACAGAAAAGCTAGATTTGGATTAGTTGGAACTGTTTTTCAGAGCGGGAATTATCTGAATGTTGTGCTGACAATGTTTCTGAGAAAGTTGTTTACAGTGTTGTGGAGTCTTCTGTTGCTGATACCGGGACTTGTAAAGTCTTATTCCTATTCAATGATTCCGTATATACTGGCGGAAAATCCTTCGATTTCAAGGAGAAGAGCTTTTGAGATAAGCAGAAAGATGATGGACGGACAGAAGCTGAACGCTTTCTTTTTAGATTTATCTTTTATCGGATGGATTATTCTCTCCACTCTTACCTGCGGGGTTTTGGATATATTTTATGTGGTGCCTTACCGGCAGGCAACATGGGCAGAGTTTTATAAAGTTAATCGCCAACAGGCGCTTCAGAACGGGACTGCTACACCGGAAGAATTGCAGGGCTTTCCATTTTATTAATATTTCACGAAAGATAAAACAAAATAATTGAGAAAAACATGTCGATTTAGAGAAAATAAATAGTTTTCTTAATAGAATGTAAAATTTATTGTTAAAAACGTATAAAAATAATTAACAAATAATTTGTTTTGTGGTACAATTAGTCCAACGACATACACTGTTACAACATACTATTTTAGGAGGTATAGACATGTCAACAAAATGGGTTTATCAATTTAACGAGGGCAATGCAGAAATGAGAAACCTCTTGGGCGGCAAAGGTGCCAACCTGGCAGAGATGACAGGACTTGGTCTTCCGATTCCTCAGGGGTTTACGGTGACGACAGAAGCATGTACCAATTACTATGACTGCGGTGAAAACATCAGTGATGAGGTACAGGGACAGATTTTCGATGCGATGAAAGCATTGGAAAATATTCAGGGGAAGGAATTCGGAGACTTAGAAGACCCGCTGTTGGTTTCTGTACGTTCCGGGGCCAGAGTATCTATGCCTGGTATGATGGACACGATTTTGAACCTAGGTCTGAATGACGTAGCTGTGGAAGGATTTGCAAAGAAGACCGGCAACCCACGGTTTGCTTATGATTCTTACCGCAGATTTATCCAGATGTTCGCAGATGTTGTAAAAGAAGTGGACAAAGCTAAATTTGAAGCGGTCCTTGACGAGATGAAGGAAGACAAGGGAGCAAAGTTTGATACAGATTTAACCGCAGATGACCTGAAAGAAGTCATCGTGCGATACAAAGAGATTTATAAGAGTGAGTTAGGGGAAGATTTCCCGCAGGAGCCGAAAGAACAGCTGTTGGAAGCGATCAAAGCCGTTTTCCGTTCCTGGGATAATCCTCGTGCTATTTATTACAGAAGAATGAACGATATCCCTGGAGACTGGGGTACTGCAGTAAATGTGCAGACCATGGTATTCGGAAATATGGGAGATACATCAGGAACCGGTGTAGCATTTACAAGAAATCCATCCACCGGTGAAAAACAGATCTATGGAGAGTACCTCATCAATGCACAGGGAGAGGACGTAGTGGCAGGTGTGCGTACTCCGCAGCCGATCACCAGACTGAAAGAAGACCTTCCGGACTGCTATGAGCAGTTTATGCAGATCGCCAAGACTCTGGAAGACCATTACCGCGATATGCAGGATATGGAGTTTACCATTCAGGAAGGCAAGCTTTATTTCTTACAGACCAGAAACGGTAAGAGAACTGCACCGGCAGCACTTCGTATTGCCTGTGAACTCGTAGATGAAGGTATGATCACAAAAGAGGAAGCCGTTTCAAGGATTGAGGCAAAAGCCTTGGATCAGCTATTACATCCGCGCTTTGATCCGGAAGCAATCAAAGCTGCCGTTCCGATCGGGGAAGCACTTCCTGCATCACCGGGAGCTGCAACTGGTAAGGTTTACTTTACTGCTGAGACTGCAAAACTTCATCATGAAGCCGGAGAGAAAGTTATCCTTGTCCGCTTGGAGACATCACCGGAAGATATCGAAGGTATGCATGCGGCTGAAGGTATCCTGACAGCCCGCGGAGGCATGACATCCCATGCGGCCGTTGTTGCCCGCGGTATGGGTACAGCCTGCGTAGCAGGATGCGGTGATATTCAGTTAGACGAAGAAAAAGGACTGTTCACCCTGGGAGGAAAGACTGTCCGTGAGGGAGATTATATTTCCATCGACGGATCTACCGGTAAAGTTTACTATGGAGAGATCCGCACGATCCCTGCAACCATCAGCGGAAACTTTGACCGCATTATGACATGGGCAGATGAGATCCGTACATTAAAGGTACGCACCAACGCCGATACACCGGCAGATGCACTGAACGCAGTTAAGTTTGGGGCAGAGGGAATCGGACTTTGCCGTACAGAGCATATGTTCTTTGATGCAGAAAGAATTCCGAAGATCCGCCGTATGATCTTATCAAGGACTAAAGAGGCGAGAGAGATCGCTCTGAACCAGCTGATTCCATATCAGAAGAAAGACTTCAAAGAACTCTACGAGGTTATGGAAGGAAAACCGGTTACTATCCGTTTCTTAGATCCGCCTCTGCATGAGTTCCTGCCTACGACACTGGAAGAGATTTCAGCACTGGCAAAAGATATGAATGTAACAGTAGAAGAGATCAATATGACACGTGCATCTTTGCATGAGTTTAATCCTATGATGGGACATCGCGGATGCCGTCTGGCTGTCACCTATCCTGAAATCGCCAAGATGCAGACAAGAGCGGTTATGGAAGCTGCCATCGAAGTAAAACAGGAAAAAGGATTCGACATTGTTCCTGAGATCATGATTCCTCTCGTAGGAGAGAAGAAAGAGCTCCAATTTGTCAAAAATGTTGTTGTTGAGACAGCAGAGAAAGTAAAAGCTTATTATGAGTCAGATATCAATTACCACATTGGTACAATGATTGAAATACCTCGTGCAGCTCTTCTGGCAAATGAAATCGCAGAAGAAGCCGAGTTCTTCTCCTTCGGTACCAATGACCTGACACAGATGACTTTCGGATTCTCACGTGATGACGCAGGTAAGTTCCTGGAAGCTTACTACGACAACAAGATCTACGAGTCAGATCCGTTTGCGAAACTGGATCAGGACGGAGTCGGACAGCTGATCGCTATGGCAGCTGAGAAGGGCAGATCAACCCGTCCGGATATCAAACTTGGTATCTGCGGAGAGCACGGAGGAGATCCTGCATCCGTTGAATTCTGCCACAGGGTTGGATTAAATTATGTATCATGCAGCCCATACCGTGTGCCGATCGCAAGACTTGCAGCAGCACAGGCAGCACTGAATGATAAATAAAATTACCAGATAAAATAAAAATTCCTTGAGCAAACGCTCAAGGAATTTTTTTACGTTAAATATTTTTTACTAACAGTCCCCTATGTATACAGCCTTTTCTCAGATCCTCTTTTTTAGGCAGAGGCCGTGTATCCATTAGACTGTATTTCGAATAAATTTTAGTCTGAATATGAGAAAAACGAAGAGGCAGACCAAGGCAGGAATAGAAACCAGCAGTGGATTGTATCTGAAAATGAACGTGAGGTTCTGTCGTATTGCCGGAGTTGCCGCACTTGGCAATAACATCACCTCTTTTTACCGTTTGTCCTTTCTGTACTTTTATACTCCCAGGCATAAGATGACAGATTGCACTGTATTCATTTGGAGTATGTTTTAAAATAATCCGGTTGCCGCCAATATCAGTAGTATCCGGATCCGTCTGCCCAGTGTCCATGATGCGGCAGTCGGGGAAGTTGTTTTTTGTTGAAACAACGATACCGTCCGCAGGAGCAAGTATATTTTTTCCGTAGCAGTAATAACTGTGCAGATCCTTTTTGTTTCCGCAGAAGCTTTCACTTTTATCATCTACAATAATAAAATCATAGGCGAACCGCTGTGGAAGAATTTCCTATCACCGCCATTTGCGGTGTACCATTCACCGTCAAAGGGCAGGGAATACTTTATTCCGGAAACATAATCATCAATGTGTTCAATAATTTTGTTTCTGTATTTTACTGTAGCATAAATTAACCCGGTTACTTGCAGTACAATCTGACTCAGAAAACGTATATTCATGTAATTTTCTCCGTTATATTTCATTGATGTGTGTCTGAAGATTTTTAGAAGAATCTTTCACTCCACACCTGAATACTAAAAGTTCAGCAATTATAAAATTCACAGCACTGGCTCCTTTCATTGGCTTTATACCATTTAAAATAAGTATATCAGAGTAAGTGTCAAAAAGGAACCGCTGCTTCAGTGTTTCCATTTCCCTGGGATATCAGTGCTTCTCTCTCCAGGAAGGACACCCCTCATTTGTACAGCGCTTTTTCCAGCCGACAGTTATGCAGACGGCGGCAAAGACCAGCAGGCAGATCATTCCTATGAGGACTGTCCGGTAGCTGCCGGAAAGATCATAGATAAATCCGTAGGCAGGGACCAGCACAATGGAGGCAATCGGGGCGCCCATAGAAATTTTGGCAAATATCTTTTCATAATCGGTCTGCCCATAAAATTTGAGGGTAAGGATTGGAGCCAAGACCATGATGCCGGAAGTCACCAGACCGTGGAGAAAGGTTGAAACGGCAAAGACCGCAAAGCTCTGCTGGCTGAACAAAAATCCAGTCTCTGCTGCGAGTCCGACTGCGATCATTCCATAGCAGGTTTTCAGACTGCCGATCCGGTCACTTATCATTCCGATGGCAATGGAGCCGATGGCACTTCCGATGGAGGCATAGGCAAGCGCTACCCCGGTTTTTCTGACACTATAACCGAGCATGGAACCATAGGTAGGAATATGCTGGGTAAAGACGCCGATCCCGGTAATAGCAATCATAAAGAACAGTAGCAGATAAAAAGACGCCGAGTGCAGAGCCGCAGCTTCGGATATCTCAAGCTGGTCTTTTTTTATTTGACCGGGAGCAGTATCTTCTGACGCAGATTCAGCACCTAACGGAAGAAGGTGTTTGTCTCCAGGTTTATTTTTCAGGAGGACCAGAGAAGTGATGACAACGACAGCAAATGTGATGCCTCCGATAAAAAAATATCCGGTTCTCCAGCCGTACTGTGTAATGATATCGGACGTGACCGGCTGCAGTACTGCCCCGAAAAGTCCTACGAATGCCATCTGGATTCCGAGCATAGTTCCTGCATTTTTTGCAAACCATCTGTTTATAAGAATTGGACCTAAAAGATTTACTAAGATTGTGGCGCCCATGGCATGGGGAATGGCTAAAAGATACCAGCCGTAAACGCTGTTCAGAAAACCAAAAGAGGCAAAAGAGAGTGTTTGGAGCACTGCCCCTGCCAGGGCCATGAGTCGGATATCATATTTATTGATCAGCCGGCCTGCTGTGGGAAGCCATAAGACCATAACGACAGAAGTTATGCTCAAATAGATAGACAGACTTCCGATTCCCACGCCGATTTCTTTTGAGACCGGAGACAGGAAAAGTCCGGAAGTCATGTTGATGCCGCCGCCTGCAAAGCCCCTGATTAAAATAACAGCTGCTAATATAAACCATGCATAGTGCCATCTTGATTTTCTCATGTTAATTCCGTCCTTTTTTGTATTTAGTATTTATCAGAGCCATCTTTTTTATGCATACCCACGGGCACACTGCTTTTCATACCCTTCGCGCGATAAGGTATGTTTTTTTTCCATTATCTCCAGTCGGCTCTTAACAGGTCTCCTTCCGACAATAGAGAAAAACTATCGCAGGTGACACCTTTGATTTCTAAGCAGCCTGCTCCAGCAGATAATATGTCCATTTTCTACATGATTGGAGTGAGGCATTCTAAGAGCCGAACGGTAATCGTGTGGAAAATGTCCTATTGAGAATTATTCTGCTGTTTTAATCTTGAGTAATTGATAATAGTTTGATAAACTGATTTTAGTTAGTTCATACTAACTGAATAAATAATAGACATAGAGCAAAGTGAGATTCGGCAGAAAGGATACAGAATGAATTATTTAGAGATTGAGAAAGTCATCGGAAGAGAGATTATTGATTCCAGAGGGAATCCTACGGTAGAAGCTGAGGTATATCTGGCCGGCGGCGTGACAGGAAGGGGGACAGCCCCAAGCGGAGCTTCCACAGGTGAATTTGAAGCTCTTGAATTAAGGGATGGAGATAAGGGACGTTTTGGAGGAAAGGGAGTAACCAAAGCGGTCCAAAACATTAATACAGAGATCAGCGAAATCTTAAGCGGGATGGATGCTTCTGATATTTATGCTGTTGACAGGGCAATGATCGATGCAGACGGAACAAAAGATAAATCAAAGTTTGGTGCCAATGCGGTGCTCGCAGTGTCCATTGCATGTGCAAAAGCAGCGGCAGCGGCTCTGGGAGTTCCTCTGTACCGATTTTTGGGAGGCCTGAATGCAAACCGTCTTCCGGTGCCGATGATGAATATATTAAACGGCGGCGCCCATGCGGCAAATACAGTCGATGTGCAGGAATTTATGATTATGCCGGTGGGGGCAGAAAGTTTTCGTGAAGCTCTGCGCCAGTGTACGGAAGTGTTCCACGCGCTGGCAGGACTGCTCAAGTCAAAGGGACTGGCGACTTCCGTGGGAGATGAAGGAGGCTTTGCACCTGATCTTGCCAGCGATGAGGAAGCCATTGAATACATTTTAGAGGCAGTAAAATTGGCGGGGTACGAGCCAGGCAGAGACTTTGTGCTGGCAATGGACGCGGCTTCCAGCGAGTGGAAAGGGGAGAAAAAAGGAGAGTATATTCTCCCTAAGTGCAAGAGGAAGTTTGCTTCAGAAGAACTGGTCGCTCATTGGAAGTCTCTCTGTGAAAGATATCCGATCGTATCTATTGAGGACGGTTTAGATGAAGAGGACTGGGAGGGCTGGCAATATATGACCAGAGAGCTTGGAGATAAGATCCAGCTGGTAGGAGATGATCTGTTTGTAACAAATACAGAGCGTCTTAATAAAGGGATCAAAGAAAGATGCGGAAATTCTATTTTGATCAAACTAAACCAGATCGGCACTGTATCCGAAACGCTGGAAGCTATTAAAATGGCGCACAAGGCAGGGTATACAGCGGTTGTCTCTCATCGCTCAGGTGAGACAGAAGACACGACCATCGCAGATCTTGCAGTGGCATTGAATACCGGACAGATTAAGACAGGTGCGCCGAGCAGAAGTGAGAGAGTGGCAAAATATAACCAGCTGCTTAGGATTGAAGAAGAGCTGGGAGACAGTGCAGTCTATCCCGGTTTTACTACATTTTAAATAAAGCAGAATCATGGAAAGCAGAAAGAACATGCCTTTTAAGGTGATTTCTTTCTGCTTTTTAGTGCATAAAACCGTGTTTTTTAGGAAAGTTTAAGCAGTAAGAACAGAACCTGGGATAAAGCAATCAAATTAAAGGAGGACAATAAAATGTCATTAATAGGTCAGGAAGTAACAGATTTTAAAGTACAGTCTTATCAGGGAAATGAATTTAAAGAGGTAACAAAAGAAGATATTCTTGGAAAATGGTCTGTGTTCTTTTTCTATCCTGCAGATTTTACATTTGTATGCCCGACGGAACTGGAAGACTTGGCGAATAAATATGAAGATTTTAAAAAAGTGGGATGTGAAATTTACTCTGTGTCATGTGATACACATTTCGTACACAAGGCATGGCATGATGTGTCTAAGACAATTCAGAAGATCCAGTATCCGATGCTGGCGGACCCGACCGGATTGCTCGCAAGAGACTTTGATGTGATGATCGAAGAAAGCGGACTGGCAGAGAGGGGAAGCTTCATTGTGAATCCGGAAGGCAAAATCGTGGCTTATGAAGTCATTGCCGGTAATGTCGGAAGAAATGCGGAAGAGCTTTTTAGAAGAGTACAGGCATCCCAATTCGTAGCAGAACATGGAGATGAGGTTTGTCCAGCAAAATGGCAGCCGGGAGCAGAAACTTTAAAACCGAGTCTTGATCTGGTAGGTTTGATCTAAGAACAGATGTAAATGGAAGGTGATACGTTGAACGGAATTGATATGAAAAAACTCTATGACGGCATCATTATAGGCGGAGGTCCGGCAGGGCTTTCCGCCGCCATTTATCTTGCCAGGGCAAAATACCGTGTGCTGGTCATAGAAAAAGAAAAGATGGGCGGACAGATCACGATCACGTCGGAGGTGGTCAATTATCCGGGGGTTCCTGAAACTGACGGCAAAAGGCTTACGGAAAACATGAGACAGCAGGCCGAGTTTTTTGGTGCGGAATTTATGATGGCAGAAGTCAAAGAACTGAATCCGGACGGAGATATCAAAAAGGTTGTCACAGATAAGGGAACCTTTGAGACACTGGGAATCGTGCTGGCCACCGGCGCCAGTCCCAGAAAGATTGGATTTGAGGGAGAAATTAAATACCAGGGACGGGGTGTTGCCTATTGTGCCACCTGTGACGGAGAATTTTTTACGGGACTGGATGTGTTTGTCTTGGGAGGAGGCTTTGCCGCGGCAGAAGAGTCTGTATTCCTTACAAAATACGCAAATAAAGTCACGGTCATCGTCAGAGAAGAGGATTTTACTTGTGCAGCAGCCGTAGCGGACCAGGTCAAAAATCATCCTGGGATTGAAGTACACTATCAGACTGAGATCGTAGAGGCAGGAGGCGAGAGCACCCTTCAATATGCTGTATTCCAAAACAATGAAACCGGGGAAACATGGAAATATGAGCCGCCGGTAGGAAAAAGTTTCGGTATTTTTGTCTTTGCAGGATATGCACCAGCCACAGGACTTTTTAAAGATTTTCTGGAACTGAGCGAAGACGGTTATCTGGTGACAGATATGAACCAGAAAACAAGCAAAAACGGTATCTATGGCGCCGGAGATATCTGCGTGAAAAATTTAAGGCAGGTAGTGACTGCTGTATCTGACGGGGCAGTGGCCGCCACTTCACTGGAAAAATATTTATCCGGGATGTACGAAAAACTAAAACTCCCCGAACGTGAGATTTTCACACCGGAGAGAAGAAAACCCACGGATGTGCCGAAAGAGGAAATTCCGGAAACCGACGGATTTTTGACAGCAGAAATGAAACAGCAGCTGGCACCGGTATTTGAGAGACTTGAAAAAGACGTGGTGCTGAAATTTTATACCGATGACAGCCCGATTTCCAGGGAAGTGGAAGAGTTTGCCGGAGAGATGAAAGACCTGTCTCCTCATATCCGCTGTGAAGTGAACCCGGAAGGGGGAGAAAATATCGAACTCCCTGCAATCTGTATCTGCAGCGGCGACGGAACGTATCTTGGCACTGCATTCCACGGAGTTCCGGGAGGACATGAATTCAATTCTTTTATCATAGCGATTTATAATGCCGCCGGTCCCGGACAGGCTATCGATGAGGGACTGCTGGACCGCATTCGGAACATCAGCAGGAAGATCAGGATTCAGACTGTTGTGTCTCTGTCCTGCACGATGTGCCCGGAACTGGTCATGGCTGTACAGAGGATTGCACTGGAAAATCCCGATATCGAGGCAGATATTTACGATATGGCATATTTTCCATATCTGAAAGACAAGTATCAGATCATGAGCGTGCCGTGTATGATTGTGAATGAAAAAGATGTGTATTTCGGAAAGAAAAGTGTGGAAGAGATTCTTGGACTTTTGGAGAAGTAAAAGAATATACAATGAGGTGATACTTTGTACTTGAGGCCGGCGCAAGCTGGCCTTTTTTCTATCCATATGATAAAATCAATTTAAAATTAAGGAATAGGAGGGATATACAGATGAAAGAAAAAACAAGAAATTACAGTTTTGCGTTTCTTGTCATTTTATCCCTCATTACGGCACTGGGAACCTTTGTGTATGGTATGAAGAGTTATCACACAGACAATATCAGCATTAATCAAAGGCAGGAGATAACATCCCTTTCAGAAGGCTGGTATTATATAGAAGAAGGGAAGAAGGCAGAAATTTCAAGTCTTCCGGTGAAGATTAAGGACAGCGGGAGAAAAAGTCTGACCATTTATCTGGATCTGTCAAAACCAGCGGCGGAAGACGCAGTGCTCTGCATGGAAAATTTTCATCAGGCTGTGGAAGTTTTTGCGGGAGATCGAAAGCTGTACTCTTACGGGGCAGGAAATAAAGGTCCCGCAGGCTGGATCCTGGGGAACATTTGGAATATTATCGATCTGCCGGAGGGTGTTCAGGGAAAAACCATTGCTGTAAAAATCACTTCCCCGAACACACCCGGACGATGGAAGATCCCCGAAATAAAATATGGAAACCGCAGTGCAGTGATGCAGATGATCAGCGAAAACTGTATCGGAATCGCTGTATTCGCTGTTCTGTCCGGTGTGCTGGGTTTGTGTTTCCTTCTTGTTTTCTGTCTGCTTCGCTGGAAGGGACTGGATTATAACAGCAAAGATTTTGTGTATATCGGTCTGTTTATCGTCATTTCCACGCTGTGGATCATTACAGATTCAAAAATTCCTCAATTTTTAACCAAACAACTGGCTCCCATATATATATTGTCATTTTTACTGTTTACACTGATGCCTGTACCATATTTAATGTTTCTGCGTCAGATCTGCCGGCATGGCAAAGGGGCTCTGGACTGTCTGAGCATTCTTTTTCTTCTTCAGACGATTTTTTGCGCGGTACTTTATATCACAGGAACTGTTGACCTGATAATGTCACTGCCCGTGACCCATTTTTTAATCATCTGTACAGTTGCGGCCAGTATTTTCCTTTGTCTGAGAGAATTGCTTCATTACCACAACAAAGACACATTTTTTGTACTGATCGGTATTTGCATACTGGCAGCCGGGGCAATGCTTTCTCTGGCTGCATTTCTCCCTCAAAAGATCAGTGATAATTCGTTGTTTTTCCGCATTGGCTTGATTGGATTTTACCTTTCTCTCTGTTATGTCAGTCTCAGGAGGGGGATGGGGCTGCTCAGGACCAGTATGGAGGCGGAAACATACCGCCGTTTGGCATACAAAGACGCTATGACGGGGATTGGAAACAGGGCAGCGTTTGATCGGGATGCAGGGATTCTTCACGCAAAGAGGGACACAAACACTTTTGCGGTCGCAGTATTCGACGTCAACAATCTCAAGTATACAAACGATACATATGGTCATGCGGCAGGAGACAGACTGATCAAAGATACTGCAGATTCTGTGAAAGATGCATTTTCAGCGATTGGGAGATGCTATCGTATCGGCGGAGATGAATTCGCAGTCATTATGGAACATATACCGGATGAAAGCATTGAAGAGGTGTTCTGCAGTTTTAGAGAGAACATTCGGAAGTACGGAGAGGGAAATCCGGAAGGCCTGGATGCGGCAGGAGGCTGGGCTAAGGGAGAAAACACAGGGACAGATTTTATTTACCGGCTGTTCCATCAGGCGGATGCGAAAATGTATGAAAGTAAAGAGAAGGCGAAACATGCAGAAAAATAGAGACGCCAATACAACTTGGCATCTCTGTTATTTTACGTGTTTTTTTATAGCTTCAAAACTCTCTTTGCTGATGACGTGCTCGATCCGGCAGGCATCTTCGGCTGCAATATCTTTGTCAACACCCAGCGCCGTAAGCCAGGATGAAAGAAGTTTGTGCCGCTCATAGATCATCTCCGCAATCTCCTTTCCGGAGACTGTGAGATAAATATATCCTTCCGGCGAAACAGTAATATGTTCGTTCTGGCGGAGCTTTTTCATAGCTACGCTGACACTGGACTTTTTAAACCCTAACTCTGTCGCTACATCTACGGAACGGACAACAGGACGGGATTTGCTCAGGACTAAGATCGTTTCTAAATAATTTTCAGCAGATTCATTTAAACTCATGAATTTACCTCATTTCTAATGATATATATTTTTATGTAAAGCATTACAAAGTATATCATATCTTATCCTATACTTCAAACATTTGGCTTATTGATAAAAAGAATCAATAAGAGATATTGACTGCTAACATATGTTAGAATATACTAATTAATGAGTGGAAATGATAATCGATACCAATTAAGAAAGAAGGGATCATGATGCCTTTAACAATGGTAAGAGAAGGGGAAGAAAATATCATCTGTAAAGTCGGCGGCAGGGGAGAAACGAAAAGATTTCTTGAAAATCTCGGATTTACTGTTGGCGGGATGGTGACTGTCGTATCTGTCATCGGCGGAAATGTCATTGTAAATGTCAAAGATTCCAGAGTGGCGATCGGCAGAGATATGGCAAATAAGATTATGGTGAACTAAAAAGGAGAGAAAATGAAGACATTAAAAGAAGTAGCCTGCGGAGAAACTGCAAAGGTTAAGAAGCTGAATGGAGAAGGACCTGTAAAACGCCGTATCATGGATATGGGAATCACAAAAGGAGTGGATGTGTTTGTAAGGAAGGTAGCGCCTCTGGGCGATCCGGTGGAAATTACAGTGCGGGGATATGAACTATCTGTGAGAAAAGCGGATGCGGAAATGATTTTAGTAGAATAGCTTTTTCTTTTTTTGTATAAGAGTTAGTCGAAACTAATATAAATAAGTATAAACAAACAAGAGTGTATGAAAAGAAAAGAGGTAAATGCAGAATGTCAATTAAGATTGCTTTAGCTGGAAACCCTAACAGCGGTAAAACAACGTTGTTTAACGCTTTGACGGGATCCAATCAATTTGTGGGCAACTGGCCCGGTGTCACGGTGGAAAAGAAGGAAGGAAAGTTGAAGGGGTACAAGGATGTCACCATTATGGATCTTCCGGGAATCTATTCCCTTTCACCGTATACATTGGAAGAAGTTGTTGCCAGAAACTATCTGATCGGGGAACGGCCGGATGCTATTTTAAACATCGTAGACGGTACAAATATCGAGAGAAACCTTTATTTGTCCACGCAGCTGATGGAGCTTGGGATTCCGGTCATCATGGCAGTCAACATGATGGATGTCTTAGAAAAGAGCGGAGACCAGATCCATATCAAACAGCTGAGTGAAAAGCTTGGATGTGAAGTGACAGAGATTTCTGCACTGAAAGGAACGGGGATCAAAAAAGCGGCTGAGAAAGCGGTGGCTCTTGCAAATGACAGAAAAGCAGCACCGCCGGTACATACGTTTGACCCTCAGGTAGAAGAAGTTCTGAATTCCATAGAATCAAAGCTGGGCAGTGAAGTCCCGGCAGAACAGAAGCGCTTCTTTGCCATCAAGATGCTGGAGAAAGACGATAAGATTCAGGAACAGATGAAACTGGTTCCGGATGTTTCTGATGAAATCAAGAAGATTGAAGAGATCATGGATGATGATACAGAAAGCATTATCACCAATGAACGTTATACCTATATTTCTTCCATCATTGAACAGTGTTTTACGAGAAACCGAAAAGAAACGATGACGACATCTGACAAGATCGACCGTATTGTCACAAACAGATTTCTGGCACTTCCGATCTTTGCGGCGGTAATGTTTGTTGTCTATTATGTCTCTGTCAGCACGATAGGAACATGGGCGACAGACTGGGCAAACGACGGAGTGTTCGGCGACGGATGGAGCCTTTTCGGACTCAGCGTGCCGAGTATCCCTTCCGTAATTGAAGCCGGACTGAATGCAGTCGGATGTGCCGGATGGCTGCAGGGACTGATCCTCGACGGTATGGTTGCCGGTGTAGGTGCGGTATTAGGGTTCGTGCCGCAGATGCTGGTGCTGTTTATTTTCCTTGCGTTCCTGGAGTCCTGCGGATATATGGCAAGAGTAGCGTTTATTATGGACCGGATTTTCCGCAAGTTCGGACTTTCCGGGAAATCCTTCATACCGATGCTGATCGGAAGCGGGTGCGGTGTGCCGGGTATCATGGCATCCCGGACGATAGAGAATGACCGGGACCGTAAAATGACGATCATGACAACGACATTTATTCCGTGCGGGGCAAAGCTGCCGATCATCGCGCTGATCGCAGGAGCCCTGTTCCACGGTGCATGGTGGGTGGCACCGAGTGCTTATTTTGTGGGAATCGCAGCCATTATCTGCTCTGGAATTATTTTGAAGAAAACAAAGATGTTTGCAGGAGATCCGGCGCCGTTTGTCATGGAACTTCCCGCATATCATATGCCGACGGTTTCCAATGTACTGAGAAGTATGTGGGAGCGCGGATGGTCTTTCATTAAAAAAGCGGGAACCATTATCCTTCTGTCAACCATTTTTGTGTGGTTTACAACTTACTTCGGATGGGTCGACGGACAGTTCAGAATGCTGACCGACATGGAACTTGACCACAGTATTCTTGCCGCCATCGGAAACGGCGTCGCATGGATTTTTGCACCGCTTGGCTGGGGCAACTGGAAATCAGCTGTAGCTGCGATCACCGGATTGGTGGCGAAAGAAAATGTCGTAGGTACCTTTGGGATTTTGTTTGGTTTTGCGGAAGTGGCAGAAGACGGTGCTGAGATTTGGGGAACCCTTGCCGGAAGCATGACTGCGGCGGCAGCATATTCCTTCCTCGTATTTAATCTGCTGTGTGCACCATGCTTTGCAGCAATGGGAGCTATTAAGAGAGAAATGAACAACAAAAAATGGTTCTGGTTTGCCGTCGGATATCAGACAGGGCTTGCATATGTGGTTTCCCTCTGTGTATACCAGATCGGAACATTAATCACCACAGGAACTTTTGGGATTGGTACAGCCGTTGCTTTTCTGTTGATAATTGGTTTTATCTATCTGCTGGTGAGGCCGTACAGGGAAAGCAAGAAGTTAAAGGTTGATTTGAAAGAGGTAACAGGAACAAGATAATATTGGAAATAGAGAGGTCTGCACCTGGTGTGCAGACCTGCATGATAAAGGAGGTTTCTATGGGAACAATAGCAGTAGGTTTGGCTGTCCTTGGTATTGTCAGTTTGATCGTCAGAAGCATGGTAAAGGATAAGAGACAGGGAAAGTCGATCCAGTGCGGGAATGACTGCAAACATTGCGGCGGGCACTGCGGTCATTGAGAAATGGAGAGTTGTCTCAGCTGACTACATTGAGGCTGGCTGATAATGATTGGATTTCCCAACCACAAATATTTAAATAGAATGGCAGAACCGCAGAAAATGGTGGTTTACAGGCGATTTGAAAGAAAAAACAGAAAATATGAAGGTGGTTGGGAAAAAACAAAGGAAACGTTGATTTTATCAGGGAAACTGGCTATAATAAAAAATAGAAATGGCTTAAAAACGAGGGATAAACATCAACAAGCGTTGTATTGAAATTTTTACCATGCACCTGCCTGAAATGCAAGGAGCCGAGGATAAACATCAACAAGAGTTGTATTGAAATGCCGATAGCATGGATGGAGATGCCGGAGCCGTATAGGATAAACATCAACAAGCGTTGTATTGAAATATCTGATACTGTGTTACATTACTAACTTTGTTCCAGATAAACATCAACAAGAGTTGTATTGAAATGCCGATAGCATGGATGGAGATGCCGGAGCCGTATAGGATAAACATCAACAAGCGTTGTATTGAAATTTTTACCATGCACCTGCCTGAAATGCAAGGAGCCGAGGATAAACATCAACAAGAGTTGTATTGAAATTGGGTAGTGTGCTGGTCTATGGCAGCAAAGTTCTCAGATAAACAGTAACAAAAGTTGTATTGTATAAAGATCTTCTTTCTATGTCCAGGAGACAGAAATTATAATTTCTGCCTTCTATTTTTTTGCCTTCTGTCTGCTGAACCACACCAGTCCACAAGCTGCCGTTTTTATGTTATGATAAAAGAGCAAAACACAAAGGAGGAGCTATGAGATTTGGTTACGATATCCCGGATTCTTTTTGGAGCCTGTTCCGTTCTGTAAACCGGGATCATTACATAGAAGCGCTGCTGAAAATCAGTGAAGAATATGAATATAACAACTACTTTCTGAGCCGGGAGGTCTGTATTCAGGTCCTGAGCGACTGGAATGCGGACAAGCGCATCTGGCTCCAGCGGGAAGAGTTTGAATCAGAACTGGATGTACTGGAGACTCCCCCAAACCGGATACTAAACTGGCTGATTAAGACCGGCTGGCTGAAAAAACTGGATGACTTTTCTACGCTGACATCCAACATTGTCATTCCCGATTACGCGGCCGTTTTTCTCGATGCTTTTGAACAGCTCGTGAATCCGCAGATGGAAGATACGGAGATTTATATCCAAAATGTCTATGCGACACTGTTCTCCTTTCAAAATGATAAACGGATCAACCTTGGGATGCTGAAAACAGCCCTGATCAATACGAAGAAACTGAACAAGGCACTTCAGGATCTGCTTCACAACATGGACAAATTTTTCGGACGCCTGCTGAAACAGCAGTCTTACGGCGATGTTCTGGCGGAACATTTAGAAGGATATGTGGAAGAGATCGTCAAGAAAAAGTACCATATGTTAAAGACCAACGATAATTTCTATCTCTACAAAATGGATATTAAGAAATGTCTTCAGGAAATGCGGGAAGACGCGGAGTGGATCGAGAGAGTCCGGGCCAAGGCAAAAGCTGAGGGCAGGGATGAAAAGGAAGATGTGCTTGACATTCTGGATGCCATCGAGAGAGGTTTTGACGACATTGAGCACCGGATCGCCAACATGGACAAAGAACATTCCAAATATGTGCGCGCCACAGTCACAAGACTCAACTACATGCTCAGCGGCGAGGCAGATATGAAAGGAATGGTGGTCAGTCTTTTAAAGCACTTGGAAATCGACGAAAAGAGGGAAGAACGGCTTTCTCAGGTGGCGGAAAAAATGAACCTGTCACGTCTAGAAGTCCTGTCTGAAAAATCTTTTTACAGAAGAAAGAAAAGGAGAGATTTCATCAGCCGGTTAGAGCCGGATGAAGATGTGCGGGAACTTACCAGGGAAGAAGTATTGAGACTCAATAAGATCCATACACGTTACAGTAAAAAAGAAATCGAGGAGTTTCTGGAAAGCCATATGGAAGACGGATCCATGGAAATGAGAGATGTCAATATCGGCGACGATGAGTCGTTTGAAAAGCTGATCCTGGCCTATGACTACTGTACCAGGAAAAACAGCCGGTATCAGGTGATCGAGAGGGAAAATAAGATGCTGGAAAATGGAAAATACCGTTATCCGGATCTGTTGTTTGTGAGGAGAAAGTCATGATTGAATACTATGAACAGCTGAGCGATGAGGAGAAGGATGATGTAAAGCGTGTCATCCAGATTTTGTTCCGGCAGACCTTTGTGCTGGAACGGAAATACGAAAAGAGGACCGGAAGATTTGCTTTCCAGAAGGATTACAGGATCTTAAATCAGCACCTGGAATTTTTAAGGGAGTATTTTTCGATTGCCGGGCTGGAACTTCGGGATAACAGTCATATGGGAGTTTTTTATATCCAGGGGGAGACCGTCCTGGGAGAAAAGCTGCCCAGACTGGCTACTATTTATCTGCTGATCTTAAAGCTGATCTACGATGAGCAGATGGAAACAGCGTCTGCAAGCAGCTATGTGTATACGTCGCTGGGAGAAATCAATGAAAAGATCGGAGATTTTGCCTTGCTTAAGAACCTGTCTTCTGCGACAGAGATGAGAAAGACCATTTCTCTGCTCAAAAAATACCAGATCATCGAGCCGATGGACGTACTCGAAGACCTTAATGAGGAGAGCCGCATGGTGGTGTATCCGTGCATCAATGCGGTTCTTCTCGGAGCAGATGTACAGAAATTGATTGAAACATTTACGGAGGAGGACGAACGTGGAGAAGAAGACGGAGAGCAAACAGGCATTCAAAGCACTATCGAAGATCTGTCTGAATAACTGGCATTATATTGAACGGAAAGTGCTTTCTTTCAGTGAAGGGATCAATTTCTTTACCGGACATTCCGGCAGCGGAAAATCTACGGTCATCGATGCCCTTCAGATCGTTCTGTACGCCAACACGGACGGGAGAGGATTTTTCAACAAGGCGGCGGCCGATGACTCGGACCGGAGCCTGATCGAATATTTGAGAGGCATGATTTCGGTGGGAGACAATAATGAGGGAAAATATATCAGAAACCGAAATTTTTCTACAACGATCGTGCTGGAGCTTGAACAGACGGTTACCGGAGCAAAAGAGTGTGTCGGAGTCGTTTTTGACGTGGAGACTGCCACCAATGAGATTTCCAGGCTGTTTTTCTGGCATAAAGGAGGAATCCTTGAAAACCGCTACCGAAAAGAAGACCGCGCCATGGCAACAACAGAGGTGAGAGATTACATAAAGGAACATTTTCCGAAAGAAGAATTTTATTTCGGTTCCAGCAATGAGAGGTTCCGGAGACAGCTCTACGACATCTATCTGGGAGGACTGGACGCGGAGAAATTCCCGAGACTTTTCAAGCGGGCGATCCCGTTTAAAATGAACATTAAGCTGGAAGATTTTGTGCGGGAATACATCTGTATGGAACAGGATATCCAGATCGAAGATATGCAGGAAAGTGTTCTTCAGTACGGCAGGATGCGCAGGAAGATCGAAGATACGCTGAAGGAGATCGGCAGCTTAAAGCAGATAGGAACTGGTTACGACCGGTTTTCCAGGGCAGAGCAGGAGGTTCGGGTCTGTCAGTACCGGATGGAAAAGCTCGTAATGCTCCAGCTGAAAGAACAGATCAGAGACCTGCATGAAAAAATAGAGAAGGCAGGGGAAGATAAGAAGACTCAGGAGAAGAACAGAAAGGAACTGTCTGGCCAGCTTGCAGATCTCGCAGAGGAATATGACCGTCTGGTAAAGCAGATCGCAAACAGCGGCTACGAGAATCTAAAAACAGAACTTCAGGGTGTCAATGAACTTTTGGAGCAATTGCAAAAAAGCAAGGCCGCATGGCAGCAGACGTCGGCGGGCCTGAACCAGTGGGCAGAACTGGACGTGACACCGAATCAGACCATATGGGATATTGAAAGCTTTTCCAAGGGAGATATCAGTCTCGGAGAACTGCGCAGACTCCGGCACAGTTTAAAGGAAATCCGGGAAGAAGTGGAAAACGACCGGCAGGACGCGGCCTCAGAACTGAGAAGGATCAAGAAGCGGGAAAAGGAAATCGACGGGGAGCTGAAAAAACTGAAAAGAGGGAATAAGGCTTATCCAAGGGAACTTGAAAATGCCCGGTATGAGCTTCAGACCCGTTTGAGTTCTAAGTTCCAAGCAGCGGTAAAGGTACACATTCTCTCAGATCTTCTGGACATGAAGTCGGAGACATGGCATAAAGCCGTGGAAGGGTATTTAGGATCAAATAAGCTGTCACTGGTCGTGGAGCCTGATTATGCCAAGGCGGCTATGGAGATCTATCGGGAAATGGATGAAAAGCAGTTTTTCAGAGCCTCCATTTTAGACACAGAAAAGATCCTGAAAGAAAAGCCGTCCGTCATGGATCACGCATTGGCAGAGGAAGTGGTTGCCAAGGAGCCGTATGTCAGAAATTTTATGGATCTGCTTCTCGGAAGAGTGATCAAATGCCATTCGATTGAAGAACTTAGAAATCAGAGGACCGGAGTGACCCCTGACTGTCTGCTCTACAAGAATTTTCAGCTGAAACGGCTGAATCCGGCGGATTACACGAAGCGTTCCTATATCGGTGAGAGCAGTGTGAAACAGAGAATCAGAGATCTGAAGGAAGAGCTCAAACAGCTTTCGGCCAAAAAAGAACCGTTTGCCAACATGCTGGCAGAAGCGGAAGATATTTTGAGACTGGAAGCTCTGGGGCGTTCTGAGGAAGAATATATAGAACAGCAGGAAGCCTTAAAGAAAATAAAAGAAAAAACGGTGCTTAAAAAAGATCTTCAGGATCAGATGCTGAAGATGAAGGAAGAATCCATCGGTGAACTGGAAGAAAGGCAGAGAGAGAATAAGAGGCTTCAGGCACAGAAACAGGAACTGTTAAATGAAGTTTCAAGAGCTGTCTGGAACAGGGAAAAACAAATCGAGGACTGGCAGAGGCTCTATGTTTCCGCAAACAGTGAGCTGACGGAACAGGAGAGAAGTTTTTGTCGCAGCGAAGAACTGGAAAAAGCCTTTGATGACTATATGCAGGGGCGGATGCCGTCAAATCTTGAAAGTCTTAAAAACGGGACATTCAGGAAGATCAAACAGGCGGAGAACAGCAGGGAAGAAGCTTACAGATCACTTGTGGAACTGCGCTCCGAATATTTGAGGGAGTATCCGAATCGGACCTTCTCGCCGGCCATAGAGACGAATGAGCCATATGAAGAATTGCTGCAGAAGCTTGAATGTGACCATCTTGCGGATTATCAGGAGAGGGCCAGAGAACAGGCCAGGTCAGCGGCCGAGCATTTTAAAGACGATTTTATTTCCAAGATCAGGTATGCCATTTTGGAAGCATATCAGAGAAGAGACGAATTAAACCGGATCATCAGCCGGCTGGACTTCGGAAAAGATAAGTACCAGTTCCGCATCACCAAAAACAAAGGCCCTGATGGTGTTTATTATCCTATGTTTATGGATGAATCGCTTCAGATTGATCCGTCCACCTTGGATGCATCCATGGATCACCAGATGAATCTGTTTTCCATGGAGCATGAAAACCGCTACGGAGAGGTCATGAGTGACCTGATCGATATTTTCATACCTCCGGAGAATGCATCCCCGGAAGAACTGGAAGAGGCCAAGCGGAACATGGAAAAATACGCGGATTACAGGACCTATCTGTCTTTCGATATGGAACAGATCGTGGAGGGGGAAGAAAAGCTGACCATCGGTCTTGGCAGGATGATCAAGAAAAATTCGGGAGGGGAAGGGCAGAATCCCCTCTATGTAGCCCTTTTGGCGAGCTTTGCCCAGGCCTACCGGATCAATCTGTCGCCAAAGTTAAGGAGAAGCCCTACGATCCGGCTGGTTGTCCTTGACGAAGCCTTTTCCAAGATGGATGCGGAGAAGGTAGCCAGCTGTATTGAACTGATCCGTGGACTCGGATTCCAGGCTATCATAAGCGCCACCAATGATAAGATACAGAATTATTTGGAAAACGTAGACAAGACCTTTGTCTATGCCAATCCGAATAAAAAAAGTATTTCTATACAGGAGTTTGAAAAACGGGAATTTGATCATCTGATGGAGGAAGCAGAGGATGAAGAAGGAACTGCTTAAAATGATCATCGAAAAGACTGAGAAGTCTGCATCGGACTGGAAGAAGGGAGCGGAAGGAAACCGTTCCTTTCTGGTTCACCAGGAACTATATGATCAGATCGGAAAAACAGAGTTTATAAATGCAGCCAGAGAACTTGAGTGTCAGGGCCTGTTGAAAATTGAGTGGGAAGCCGTAGGGGTGGATATACGAAGGATACGCTATTCTTTAAAGGATCTTGCGCTCATATATGAAATGTCCGGTATCCGGCCGAAGTTTCAGGTGATGGAAGAAAATATGGCGGATGTTGAAAACTTTCTTCATTCGGTCAAAGGACTGTGGATAAAAGATTATTTAAGGGACTGTATGAAACGGTTAGAGCAGGGCAAAATCCCGTCAGAATTTTCAAAACGGGAAGAGCTGTTTCGATGTCTTAAAGGGATCGATGGATTGAAGGAGCCGCTGTATAAAAGGGTTTTCAGCAAATATTGTCTGGGCGATTCCAAGCTTTTTGAGAAAAAACTGGAAAGCACTGTGCTGTCTATAGCCAGAAAATATCATACAGATATAGAGGAAGGTATGGATCATACGCAGGTCCTTTCCCAGCTTTTCATTGAAGAATATTCACAGGAGCTTGCGTTAAAAGGGCCGCTGCGAATTTCAGTGGACGGACAGGAAATAAATTTGGGACAATTTCGTTACGGCGCAGTCTTAAATTCACAGATGCTGGTCCATGCAAAACCCCAGTCGGGTCAAAACATAAAGAGAATCCTGACCATAGAAAATAAAGCAAACTATATGGCAGCGCCCTATGATGAAGAAGCCGTCATCATTTACAGCCATGGGTTTTTTACACCGAAAGAAAGGGAGTTTCTCATCAATCTGCGGGAGAGTCTTTGTGCAGAGACAGAATGCTTCCATTCTGGAGATTTGGATTACGGAGGTATCCTGATCTACCGGTATATCAAACAAAAAATATTTCCGGATCTCATGCCCTGTCAAATGGATGAGGAAATCTATCATAAATATGAAAAGTATGCGGTGGAAATGGAACCTGGGACTTTAAAAAAATTAAAAAAGTTGAGGATGGACGAAATTCCTGAACTAATGGAGATGAAAGAACTTTTGGTCAGAGAAGGAAAAGGTCTGGAACAGGAAAGTTTTTTACTGGCATCCGGTGAACCACAGGAAAATGCGGAACTTAGATGCCGGTAAATATAAGAAACCGATCTTAGCCCTTAGCCGGATATTCCGAAAATAAGAGAATAGAGACTTGCTTCTTTGAGTTCCTTTTCTATGGCTGCTTCCAGTTGTAATAGGCCTTCTTTGATATGGCACGGTTCATCGCAGAGAGGCGTTCTGGTACACTCATATCCTTCTTCAAAACAGGCATTGATGCCAAAGCCGCTGCCAAGACCCTGCATCAGCTGAAAGAGGCTTATGTCGTGCAGATCTGCCGTCAGGCGGCATCCGCCTTCTGCTCCTCTGGTGATGATGATCCATCCGGCTGTCTCCAGTTTTTTAATAATGCGGTAAGCAAACTGTTTCGGTGTTGCTTCCAGAGAGCATATTTCTTCTATTGAGCGTTTCTTTCCGTCGCTTAAAGCCCTTAAAATACGCAGGGCATAATCGGTTTCTCTTGAAATCAGCATGTGTCTCTCCCTCCTTATCTTAGTGAAAATATACCAAACTAAAAAATACCTGTCAATGGAACCCGGAAAATTCTTTCAGAGAAAAACCAGGCCCGCCAATATTAAGTGCGGACCTGGCTTCTTTGGGTTAGAACATTTTTACTGTTTCATGGATTCTATGAGACCGTCAGCTAATGTATCCATATCGGAACCGTTGTCTTCTGTCATAGAAGACATCAGTGTTACCTGCTCATCCAGGATATCCATCTCTCTCATATCATCAATAAATTCTCTCATCAGTGAACCGGATTTGCAGGCCCAGGAACCATTTTCAATGATGGCAAAAGTTCTTTTCTGGAGATTCAGTGCCTTCATATCCATCAGATAATTATGCATTAATGGATAGATGCCCAAATTATAAGTGACAGAAGCCAGAACGATGTGGCTTAAACGGAATGTCTCGGAGATCAGCTGGGATACATGGGTATTTGACACATCGTATAAGACTACATTTGTCATACCCTTTTCACACAGTTTTGCAGCCAGATTCTGTGCAGCGGCTTCGGTGTTGCCGTACATGGAAGCGTAGACGATCATCACGCCCTGTTCTTCCGGCTCATACCGGCTCCATTTATCATATTTATCAAGGAAATAACCAAGGTCTGTGCGCCATACCGGACCATGCAGAGGACAGATCGTTTTGATATCTATGGTTCCTGCTTTCTTTAACAGGGATTGTACATGAGGACCATATTTGCCAACGATATTTGTATAATATCTTCTGGCATCATCAATCCAGTCTCTGTCAAAGTTTACTTCATCATTGAACAGTTTGCCGTCCAGGGCGCCGAAGGAACCAAATGCATCGGCGGCAAAAAGAGTGCCGTCCGTTATGTCAAAGGATACCATGGCTTCCGGCCAATGAACCATTGGAGCATAGACAAAGGTTACTTCATGTTTTCCGAAAGACTGTACGTCTCCTTCCTCAACCTCGATCATATGTCCGTCCACATCGAATCCAAACTGACGCATGAGCATAAAGGCCTTTTCTGTACTGATGATCTGTACTTCCGGGTGGCGCAGAAGCACTTCTTCAATAGAAGCCCCGTGGTCCGGTTCCATGTGGTTGATCACCATATAGTCCAAGGGTCTCCCGTCCAGAACATATTCGATATTCTCTAGGAACTGCCGTCCGATGGACCAGTCAACCGTGTCAAATAATACGGTCTTTTCATCCAGAAGCAGATAGGAGTTATAGGAAACCCCTCTCGGAATCGGATGGATATTTTCAAACAGGGCCAGGCGGTGGTCATTGCCGCCAACCCAATATAAATCTTCGGTTACTTTTCTAACACAATGCATGGATCATACCTCCTTTTGATCAGTTGTCCAAATGCAGGAACGTTTAAACTTCAATAAACATATCTTTTGATTCGCCGCAGTCCGGACAGATCCATTCTTCCGGAAGTTTTTCAAATAGAGTTCCAGGATCAATCTCTCCCTCGGGATCTCCGTTCGCCGGATCATATTCATATCCGCATCCATTGCAGACATAGCGTTTCCAGGTAGGAACAGTTTTCTTCGGTTTTGCACGTTTCATTTTTTTCATCGGAGGAGCCGGCTGTTTTGGTTCTCCATTGTCGAGGGCCTTGGTCAGCAGAGGAAGAATTTCTTCCACATCTCCGACGATGCCGTAATCCGCATTTTTAAAGATCGGAGCATTTGCATTGGTATTAACTGCTACAATGGTTGTGGCATCTTTGATTCCTTTTAAATGCTGTCCTGCCCCGGAAATGCCGCAGGCGATGTACAGGTTTCCGTTAAATTTCTGTCCGGACATTCCCACATACCGGTTGATCGGAACATATTTTAAAGTTTCTGCTACCGGACGGGAAGAACCGATGGCAGCTCCTGCCTGAACGGCTAAATCTTCAATCAGTTTCATATTTTCTTTCGGACCGATGCCTTTTCCTGCGCTGACGACTCTGTCTGCTTTTGAAATCGGAGTGTCTAAGTCGATGCCGACCGTAAAATCATATCCGTCTTTTTTGAGGGCTTCTACAACAGCGTCCACCCGTTCTTCGGCGGAACCGTCTTTTAAGATCATTTTTTTGCGGACACCGGTCTCAGCACCTTTTTTTCTGGTTGGCTGATTTTTCGGCATCTTTCCAATGATATGAGAAGCGATGACGACTCTCTGGATTTCATTGGTGCCCTCATAGATGGTACAGATTTTTGCATCTCTGTAGGCACGTTCCACATCCATGCCTTTTAAGTAGCCGGTTCCACCAAAGATCTGAAGTGCATCGTTGACAACTTCCAGACAGATATCGGAAGTATACTGTTTTGCCATGGCAGATTCCAGACCGTATGGCTCATGATTTTCTTTCAGATCAGCGGCGCTGTACACGAGCAGGCGGGCAGTTCTCAATTTGGTCGCCATATCCGCAAGCTTAAATGCGATGGCCTGCTGCTGGCAGATCGGACGTCCGAACTGTTCTCTTTCTTTGGAGTATTCCAGAGCATTTTCATATGCACCCTGCGCAATGCCGAGGGCCTGTGCAGCGATGCCGATCCGTCCTCCGTCCAATGTGGACATGGCAATTTTAAAGCCTTCTCCTTCTTTTCCGAGAAGATTTTCTTTCGGTACTTTTACGTCATTGAAGATCAGTTCAGCAGTGGAAGAGGAACGGATTCCCATTTTGTCGTAATGATCGCCGAAGGTGAAGCCTTCCCAGCCCTTTTCAACGATAAATGCGCTGATGCCATGAGTTCCGATATCCGGGGTTGTGACTGCAAACACTACATAAGTATCCGCCTTATCGGCATTGGTGATAAAGATCTTGCCTCCGTTTAACACGTAATGGTCGCCTTCAAGGACTGCGGTGGTTTCAGTACCTCCCGCATCGCTGCCTGCATTTTGTTCCGTAAGGCCAAATGCACCGAGCTTTTCACCGGAAGCGAGAGGAACGAGATATTTTTGTTTTTGTTCTTCAGTTCCGAAAGCGAAGATCGGATAACTTCCGAGAGAGACGTGTGCAGATAAAATAACACCTGTGCCGCCGTCAACTCTGGAAAGTTCCTCTACAGCAATGGCATAGCTCAAGACATCTGATCCTGCGCCTCCGTATTCTTTCGGATACGGCAGTCCCATCATGCCCATTTTGGCAAACTTTTCAATGGCTTCGGTCGGAAATTCATTTTCTTTGTCCAAGAGGAAGGTGAGTGGTTTTACTTCGGTTTCTGCAAATTCCCTGACTTTCGCACGCAGGGCTTCATGAGCTTCGGTTGTTTGAAATAACATATAGAGCCTCCTTTGATTTAAATTTTTGTGAGGAAAACACCGTAATGAATGCCTTGCTGAAAGGCTCTTTAAAGAGTGTGATCTCACGATAAGGTATTTAGAATACTATGATTGAAATGTAAAAAATATAAACTTGATAAAATTAGTAAAGTATAAGTTGTTTCCAGTATATACCTGAGATTGGCAGAAGTAAATAGGGTTGGGATAAACTTGATTAAGTTTGTGAAGTATAACGAAAAAAAGAGAAAATAACTGTGAGTATTGCCGGTGACATTTTCTGCATGATTTCCGTTCGGCTCTTAGAATGCCTCACTCCAATCATGCAGAAAATGGTGATAAAGGCTGCTGGAGAAGGCTGTTCATAAAATATAAGGTTGAAGTCTGTGGTAGTTTTTCAATTATTAGAAGGAGGCATTTCCGTCACGCTTTGAAATGCATTCCTCCAATAGTGCTAAAAAACTATCGCAAATGAACATTTTTGTTTGTTCATCTGCCTTCTGTAGTAGAAATTACGTACATTTTCACCACTATTTCCGTCGCACTTTTGAAATACGCTTTTCCAATAGCGGTAAATAACTTTCGAAAAGTAGCACCTTTTTTGACAGAGGCCTTTCTCCAGCAGACATTACGTACATTTTCCACATGATTGGAGTGAGGCAT
>NZ_FR889192.1:3377-14079 GCF_000432215.1 Anaerostipes sp. CAG:276 | reverse complement strand
GATGGAACGTTCTGTATGTAGTTTTGAAGGTACATAAAATGAAAAAGCGGGATAAAAAATAAAAGTATTTTTTATCTTTTTGCTGTATATAGGGGCATAGTTCAGTTGGTAGAATAACGGTCTCCAAAACCGCAGGTCGAGGGTTCAAGTCCTTCTGCCCCTGTTAAAAAGTCTAGGAAATTAACTTTCCTAGACTTTTTCTTTTACTTATTATCACAGTCAGTTTTTTTATCCGTAGGATATCCGTTTCCCTGTGCATCTGTTCCGGGATCAGCTGATGCCGTGTCATTGCTTTTTTTAAGCGCATGATTTGTGATACCGGCCTCATAGGACCCTTTTGGAATTGTATTGATTTCTTTATCGCCTCTTGCTTTTTTCATATCGGCCTCCTTTTTCTGCATTTATATTATCTCCAAATCAGAAGAAAAGATGAAAGATTTTCAAATTAACAGAGTGTCTTTGAAAAGATAAAAAACTCATGCTATTGACAAAACAACAAAAAGGGCTGAAGATGAGATAGTGTTCGGTGAATAGGAAATTGGAAAGGATCTAAAATATGAGAAGAAAAGACAGAGAAATTACAGATTTTAATGAAATGCTTGAGATCATGAAAAAATGTGATGTTTGCAGGATTGCATTGAATGATGAAGAATTTCCCTATATTGTTCCGCTGAACTTTGGACTAGATATACAAGAAGATAAAGTTTTACTCTATTTTCATTCCGCCATGAAAGGGAAAAAACTAGATTTGATTACAAAAGACAATCGTGCGGCATTTGAAATGGACTGTGACCACAACTTTATCCTCTATGAAGAGAGAATGAGCTGTACTATGGGGTATGCAAGTATTACCGGACATGGAATCATAGAATTTGTACCTAAAGAAGATAAATATGAAGCGCTGAAGATATTAATGAGACATTACCATGCAGAGGATTTTAAATTTAATACAGATATGATAAAAGTAACGACTGTTTTAAAAATGACAGTTACAGATATGGTCGGAAAGAGGCGAAATAATATCCATTAGAAACTGCATTGCAGAGCCGGGGATCAGCCCTCTGACTCTGCAACAATTTCCTCCAGAACACGGATGAGGTCGTGAATTGTATTTAACTCCACGTTGCGTTCCAGGATCATATCCTTTAATTCGATACTGAGCGTTTCAAATTTTGGACGAAGCTCAGGAGAAACATAAGACATCTTTATCACCTCATAGAATAGTATGGGCAAACATAACGATTCTTATTAAATAAATAATTCATAAATACCTAAAATCAAGATTAAAAGGCCGGAAATTAAAGCAGCATAGTTTCCGAAAATATCAGACAGAAATCTTTTTCCTGCGGCCATACCTGTTGTGAGAAAGAATAAACTGAAAAAAAATGTGAAGGCTGAGGTAAGATATGGATTTAATCCGGTAATTCCGGCACCAAAGCCAAGACCAAGGTTATTTAAGGTCAGCGCCATTGAAAGAGCAATTAAAGAAGCAATAGGCATGGCGTGCCGCTTGGTGCGGCCAGTAGCCAAGGCCTTTTTTTCTTTTTCAGAAAGATCATCCGGTACATTCTTTTTAAAAAAGTAATCCATCATCATCCAGATACCGAGAAAAATAATAATCAGGCAGCCAAAGGTATTTGCTGTGGAAATTGATAGGATGCTCACCAGCCATTCCCCCAGGAACATAGATAGGAAGGTTCCTATGGAAGTGAGAAAAGAAATTGTAATATTATCTACAATATGATACCGGCATCCCTTAGTGCCATAGGCGGCGCCAAGAAAAAAAGCATCGATATTCGCTGAGATCGAAAATAAAATGACAGATATTAGATGCATATGAAATCCTTTTATTTTGTTGTTTTATATATAATATGGCAAAAGTAAAAATCAGTTCTAAATAAAAATATTATTACAACTGGTAATATATTTATATTACCAGTTGTAATATTGTTGGAAATATAGTATAATAATAATATCAAAAAAGTAAGATCAAGGAGGATAAAAATGGTCGGTATTTTAATTGCTACTCATGGAGGATTTGCTGAGGGCCTGTTAAGCGCAGTGGAACTGATTGCCGGAAAGCAGGAAAAGGTCGAGACTGTCGGCTTATATCACGGAGACGGAGTCGATGAATTTGAAGGTAAGATTACAGCTGCAATGGACAAGCTGGATGATGGAGACGGTGTGCTGGTATTCGTAGACATCCTTGGAGGAACACCATCCAATACCGTTATGAGGTGCTTCTCGAAAAAGGATCATATGAAAGCCATTGCAGGTATGAATATGGCGATGGTAGTTCAGGCGGTCATGATGAGAGAAGGAATGGATCTGGATTCTTTATGTGACGAGTGTGTTGAGGTTGGCAATCAGCCGCCGATTCTGCTGCATGACATGTATGCGGACATGGTAAAACAGCAGAGTGAGGATACAGAAGAAGACGAAATTTAAATTAGCTTTATGGATGCAGCCGGAAAAACCGGCTGCATTTTTTATTCTTCAGGAAAGACTTTCACGCAAAGTTGTCAAGCCCTTCAAAGAATCAGGAGTTGGGGAGATGAGGCGGCTTGCCTACTTTGCCCATCCATAAAACAAAATGGATCAGTTTAATTAAAAAGGGCACCCACAAAAAGCGGATGCCCAACCAACAAAAATGAGTTAGAGTTACCAAATTTAATCTAAGATACTGCTTGCAAAAACTTTCATAGCAGCCTTTACGTTTTCTTTCATGGCAGATTTGCCGGCAGCAATGATGTCATGGAAGAATACCTTCTCATCTCCGGCAGCGTTGATGAATTCACGAACTTTGTTTCCGCCAGCCATGGCGCTGTATGTATAGTAGTTGATCTTAGTAATTCCGTTCTGGATGGAAGTCTTGAAGTCTTCATCAGAAACACCGGAACCTCCATGCATTACGAATGGAATATCGATCTTATTTTTGATTTCTGTGATACGGTTTAAGTCAAGTTTTGGCTCTGTCAGGTAAACACCGTGAGTGGTACCGAAAGAGATGGCAAGTGCGTCAACACCAGTTCCTTCTACGAATGCCTTTGCTGTATCAGGATCTGTATAGCAGTCTTCCAAAGACGCAAAGTCTTCGGCTCCCACAGCTCCGCGTCCTTCTCCGCCTCCTACGGCTGAAGTAAAGATATGCCCTAATTCGGCTTCAACGGACACGCCGGCGGCATGTGCGATCTTGACCATTTCTTTTGTCTCTTCAAAGTTTTCTTCATAACTCTTTGCAGAAGCGTCATACATAACAGATGTAAATCCAAGGCGGATTGCCTGAACGCATAAGTCAAAGGAAGCACCGTGATCCAGATGAACACATACAGGAACAGAAGCGCGTCTTGCATAGTCCAGCATGATTGGCCCAATTTCCTGCATAGTGATTAAGTTTTCATGCACCTCTGCATGCTGGATAATGACAGGAACATTGAGTTCTTCAGCGGCAGAGATCACTGCCTGTATAGATTCCAGATTAGGAACATTGAATGCGCCGACAGCATACTTTTTCTCTTTTGCATCTTCTAAAATTTCTTTCATTGTTACTAGCATATCTTATACCTCCGTGAATCATTCATTACTTGGCTATAACAAAATTATAACCGATGGTAATAATAAAGTCAAATGCAAAATTACCAATGGTAATACTGATTGGTTTGAGAGTGAAGAACGGACAGCAGGATCTCTTTATTCTCCTTGACTGTATGCCCGGATTTAAACAGACCGGAAGTACCACCGGTAAATATGTCGGCCCCGGCCTGGTAAAGGGTATTTACCGTTGAGGGATTGACATTTCCATCAGCCTGGATGGAGACAGACATCCCGGCTTCTGACAGTCTGTGTCTCATCTCTTTAATATGTCCGAGACTGTTTTGCTGCATGGTTTGACCGGAAAAGCCCGGATTGACAGTAAGCTTTAAGATCCAGGGAACTTCTTTTGCCAAAGCAAGGAAATCGTCCGGAGGAGCAGTATCACATTTAAAGGCTAATACAGGCTGGGCACCAAATTTCCTTATCAGATCAAAGGTTTTCAGCGGATGCTCCATAGCTTCGTAGTGCACGGCTATATAATCTGCACCCAGTTTCGCAAAGCGCTCAATATAAGCATCGGGATTGTATGCGGCCAGGTGCGCCTCGATGGGCAGGGTTACCTCCGAACGCATCATTTCTAATAATGTATCCCCTAAAATGAAGCATTTGTTAAACTTTCCGTCTACCATATCATAGTGGAAAAATGATATGCCGGACTGTTCGGTTTCCACAATCTGTTCCTTTAAATGAAGTAAATCCATACAGGATACAGAAGCAGAAACACAGGGTGGATTTAATATAAGCTGTCTCATGGATGAAACCTTCCTTTCTTCTATATAAAATGAGAATAAGTTGTTTCTTACTGTTCAGTATAAGAAAGAAAATACAGGAATGCAATAAATATAACCGATGGTCATGAAGTTTGTATAATGTTTATATATTTTTTATAAATTTAAGTCACTTTTCACAAAAAGAGCGAAATATCATAAAAAAAGTTGACATTTTAGTGAGTAGTGGTAATATAGAATATAACCAGTGGTTGTATTGAAGGGCAGCCAAAAAATGAGTAAGAGTTCATATTTTTCTAACGAAGGGAGCAGGCATTATGAAGATCGATGGTATTGTATTAGTGAGGATTGATGACAGACTGATTCATGGTCAGGTTATGACTTCCTGGCTGAATTACACCAGTGCAAACAAAATCATGATTATTGATGATGAAGTTGCAAATGACGCATTTATGAAGAGCGTGCTGAAAACATGCGTGCCGGCAAATGTAAAGCTGGCAACATTCACAGTGGAAAAGGCAGCAGCAAGATTAAAGAAAGGTTTTGCAGGAGACAAATGTATTATCCTTGTAAAATATCCAAAAACATTATATCGCCTGATGAGTGAGGGAATTGTTTTTGATCACGTCAATATCGGAGGCATGGGAGTAAGCGGTGACCGCACAAAGTTCTTCCGCAACATTTCCGCTTCAGAAGAAGAAAAGAAAATGCTGAAAGAATTAGTGGAGGCAGGATCTAAAATAGGTGTGAGGATCATTGCCGAAGACAGCGAAACCGACATTTCAAAGATGCTTTAGAGGGACAGACTACATAACCAACAAGAGAAACAGAACCATATGAGAAACTATCAATGAAAGCGACGAATAAAGGAGGTTAAGTATGAAAATTACATTAATTCAAGCGCTTTTGATTGGTATCGTTTATTACCTGGGTAATATCGGTACACCATGGCTATCACTGCTGGGAAGTATCTCGGTTGTATACAAACCGCTGGTAGCCGGAACTTTAGTAGGTTTTATCTTAGGAGACCCTGTACAAGGATGTATCATCGGCGCAGCAATCAACCTGCCGTATGTAGCATTTATCTCCGCAGGAGGAACCGCTCCTCAGGACCCGGGCCTTGCAGGTACAGTTGGAACCGCATGGGCAATGGCAGCAGGAGTAAACCCGGCAGCAGCAGTAACAATCGCTCTTCCGCTTGGACTGCTCGGAACGATGGTCTGGGTAGCACATATGACCTTGGACGTAACCTTTGTACATATGGCTGATAAAGCAGCAGAAGAAGGAAACCTTGAGAAAATTTGTTTCTGGCACGTAGTACCGCCGCAAATCCTGATGTTCCTGCTCTGTGTTGTACCGGCAACCGCAGCAACTTATTTTGGATCAACGGCTGTAAAAGGAATTATTGATTCACTGACAGGACGCCCGCTGACGGTATTAACCGTAATCGGAGGACTGCTTCCGGCTCTTGGTATTGCCATGAACCTTCGTGCAATCGGAAGACCTGGTACACTCCTGTTCTTCCTTGTAGGATTTATTCTGGTCGTATATCTGAAACTGCCGGTAATCGCTGTAGCAGTATTAGCCGGAGTTATCGGATATTTCTACACAATGTTAAGTAACCAGACACCGCAGGCTGCAGCCGCCGGGGATTCCGGAGGAGCAGCACCTATAGAAGACGATGAGGAGGATTTTTAATATGGCTGAAGAAACAAAAAGAAGTTTAACAAAAAAAGAAGTCGTAAAAGCCTTCTGGAGATGGACCTTCTTCTCTCATGCAAACTACAACTATGAGCGCTTGGAGGCAACAGGTCTCGTATTTGCCATGAAGCCGGTGATTAAAAAGCTTTATGGAGACAGACCGGATGAATATAAAGCATGTATTCAAAGACATATGCAGTTCTTTAACACAGAGCCTCATATCGGAGGTGTTATTCCCGGTATTGTTCTGGCTATGGAAGAAGAGCGCGCAAACGGCGCACCGATCACTGATGAGGCGATCAACGGTGTAAAGACCGGTCTGATGGGACCTTTTGCAGGTATTGGTGATACATTATGGCAGGGTACACTGACACCGATCCTCTTAGCTTTCGGTATCAGCCTTGGATCTCAGGGAAATCTTCTGGGACCGGTTATCTACACATTGTTAATGTTCGGTATCATGTTCCCGGTAGCTTATATCTGCTGGATGAAGGGATACAGCTTAGGTAAAGAAGGTATTGAAAAGATTCTCGGCGGAAACCAGCTTCAGATGCTGATCACAGGTGCATCGGCCATGGGTGCTATCGTACTGGGTGCTCTGTCCGCACAGTTTGTAACTGTTAAGTGTTCTGCGATCATCAAGCTGGGCGCATTGAAGATGAATGTGCAGGAAACAGTATTTGATCAGTTATTCCAGGGAATCTTACCGCTGGCAGTGACGCTGTTCACCTTATATCTGCTGAAGAACAAGAAGATGAAAGCCACAACTGTTATGTTGATTCTGGTTGTCATCGGAGTTGTATTAGGTGCGGTCGGCTTCTTAGGTGCATAATATATTAAATTGTCAGAAACGTCGTGGAGGAAGAACAATGGGAGAAATGGCAAGAACCCTTGTGTTTACAGGGGAAAAGCAAATTGAGATACAGGAATATCCGATTCCTGAAGTCAGTGATGATATGGTTCTGGTAAAAACAGATGCGTGTGCAATCTGCACATGGGAGCAGAGGGTTTATACCGGAGTAAAAAAAGTAGATTTTCCGTTTATCGGCGGACATGAAATGGTCGGGAAGATTGTCAAGATGGGCAAAAATGTGGACCAGAGACAGTGGAGTGTCGGTGATTTTGTGGCAGTCGGAGTAACGCTGCCATGCAAAAACTGCTATCAGTGTAAGAGCGGAAATGAGCAGAACTGTGAACATTTTGATCACAGCAAACAGTTAGAGGGACTTCCGGAGAAAGGTATGGGCGGATTGAGTTCTCATCTCTTAGTACATCCGTCAAATCTGTTTCATTTACATGATATCACACCGGAAGAAGCAACGATCACAGAACCATTATCCTGTGTGCTGCACAGTGTAGAAACTGCTGATATTCAATTTGGCGACACCGTTGTTGTGATCGGATGCGGAATCATGGGACTGCTGCACACGATCCTTGCAACAAAACGGGGAGCCTCTGTCATTGTCTCCGACACGAATGAAGAAAGAACAAAGCTGGGCTTAGAGCTGGGCGCAAACTATGCGGTAAATCCGGCGAAGGAAAAACTGGAAGAACGCGTAAAGGAAATCACAGGCGGAAACATGGCACAGGTTGTGTTTGATACGACACCGATCTCTAAAGTTGCTGAGGACGCAGTGAAAGCTGTCGCTAACAACGGACGTCTGGTACTTTACAGTTCATTCTATCCGGATACTCCGATCTCTATCAGCCCGGATTGGCTTCACAAGAGCGGTGCAAAGCTGATGGGTACTGCAAACTCCAACACCGTAGATTTTACAAAAGCGACGAGACTGCTCTCAGAGGGAGTTGTGGATGTAAAACCGTTTGTCAGTGAAGTATATGATTTGAGTGATTATCAGAAAGCATTTGAATCTGCCATTAAGGGTGATAAGTTCAGAGTAGTATTAAAATTCTAAAGACGGGTGACCTTGTTGGTTGCCGCTGTCAGGATGCGGATGAAGCAGAGAGGGAGCCGGTTAAATAATGGCTTGCTCTCTGTTTTTCTAAACAAATGTATATTTAAAAAACCGCTTTTATCCAACAGGATTTATGGTGTATACTATAGGTATCTGGGGTAATATTCGTTAAGAACTGAGGTCTCTTATACAAAGGAGGGCGTATGAGTGAAGTGAAAAAAAAGCAGCTGCTGTATATGCAGCTGAGAGATTCCATTTTGGCAGACTATAAGGACAAGCCATACTATTCTCCTTTGCCGGGGGAGCGTGAACTGTGCGATATTTATTCTGTCAGCCGGCCTACAGTCAGAAAGGCACTTGAAATCCTTGAGGATGAAGGATGTATCATAAGGCTGACAGGAAAAGGAGCGTTTTTTATCGGCAATAAGGAGTTTGTGGATGCGAATAATGATATGAGGTTCTCAGATATTGCTTTCTACAATCAGGTTAGTCTGAGGGGAGACTATACGAGCAGTAAGGTTCTGCTGCAGAAGATTGAGATTGCAGATAAAGAGGTTGCTGTGATGCTGAGACTTCCCAAAAATGCCAAGGTGTTTCATCTGGAGCGTCTGAGGTATATCAACGGCAAATTGTATTCTCTGGCCAATGCATATATTCCCTATGAGCTTTGCCCTGAGCTTACGGAGTATGATTTTTCAGACCGTTCTCTGCACAACACACTTTGTCAGTACGGTCATGTGCCGTTTAAAGCGGACAAAACCATAGAAATTTCTAAAGCATCCGAGTATGATGCCATGCATTTGGATCTGAAACCAGGGGACCCGATCTCGATTTCTTCCACAGTGACGTACGATGAGCAGGGGAATATGCTGGAATATGCGGTGACGAGGGCTGATGCATATAAGACTCTGATACAGATGCAGGTATATAATCAGGATCACGTAAAAGACAAGGTTATGAGAGAGAAGCGCCAGTAGTACGCCGGCGCTTTTCAATTTCTTGTTGTATTATTTGTATATAAATCAAAATTTAGGGGGTTGACATCTGTCAAGCCTGCGGATATAATGAATGCATAAAGAAGAATAACTGGTGATATTTATTATTCGAGGATTGTCACTGTTCGGCAGGCAAAACCGGATTTTACGAGAAGGGAAAGTTTTTTGAGGGAAACTTGTACCGCTCTTGTAGAATTGGGTTTTTTTTCTTTTGTTCATGTTTATGAGGAGAGGCATTATGAAGATAACGAAGGTAATCAACAACAACGTAGTCAGTTCCACAGATGAAGCCGGTAATGAAGTCATTTTGATGGGAACCGGACTGGGATTTAAGGGAAAAGAAGGAAAGGTCGTTGACGAGAGCAAGATCCAGAAAATTTTTCATCTGGAAGATGCCGGAGTCAGTCAGAGGTTTAAGGAGCTGATCACAGATCTTCCGATGGAGCTTTTAAATACGTGCAGCAACATCATCATGTATGCGAAAGGAATTCTCGACACGAAACTCAATGAAAACATCTACATTACGCTGACAGACCATATCAACTTTGCGCTTCAGAGAATGGAGCAGGATATGATGTATCCGAATCCATTGAGCAGGGAAGTGAAAACGTTCTATGACCTGGAGTATAAGATCGGAGAGTATGCCCTGGGAATTGTGGAAAAAGACCTGGGAGTAAGACTTCCCAAGGATGAGGCAGTATCCATTGCACTCCATGTGGTCAGCGCGGAGTATGACACGAAGGTCCGGGATACGGTTCAGATTACCACCTTTATCAAAAATGTTATAGATAAAGTGAAAGATTATTTTCAGATGGAACTTACGGAAACTTCTCTGAACTATGAAAGATTTATCACACACCTCAAATTTTTGTCAAGAAAAGTTATGTCAGGAGGAGGGATGGACGAGATTGAACCAGAGCTCAGGAAGATGATCTCGGCGATGTATCCGGACGAATATCAGTGCAGCAGAGAGATTGCAGAGTATATTAAAAAGGAATACCGCAGAGAGATGTCGGAAGGTGAGATTGTATACTTGACAATGCATATTGAACGCATAAAAAGCAGCAATCAGACAAAGAACATCAGTAAATAGGAGGGAAATATGTTTGAGTCTTTTAAGAAAGCGTTTAAGCAGGAAGTGAGGTCGGCAGATGTACTGTCACCGATGAAAGGGACCGTGATCCCGATGAATGAAGTAAAAGATCCCACGTTTGCAGGAGAAATTCTGGGACCGGGGGTAGCCATTGTGCCGAAAGAGGGAAGAGTCGTATCCCCGGTGGACGGAAAAGTGGGAGTGATGTTTGAAACCAAACACGCGGTGAGTATTTCCGGTCCGGACGGCGTGGAGATGATCGTCCATGTGGGGATTGATACTGTCCAATTAAAGGGAAAGTATTTTACGTCACACAAGAATACCGGAGATCCGGTGAAAGCCGGGGATCTGCTGCTGACCTGCGATATGGATGCCATTAAGGAGGCAGGATATTATGTGACAGTTCCGGTGGTAATCTGTGAAAAAGGGAATTACACGGAGATTGAATGTTTCCACGGGAAAGAGACAGAAGCCGGGGAAGTGATCATCCGGTTAAGAGAAAAGTAAAGAGATGGATTTTAGTATAGAAAGGAAGATTATATTATGATGAAATATTTTCAGAAACTAGGCAAAGCGCTGATGCTTCCGGTTGCGGTTCTTCCGGCAGCGGCAATCCTGATGGGTATCGGATACCTGATCGATTCCAATGTTATGGCGGCTAACGCAGACAAAGCA
>NZ_FR889192.1:0-3334 GCF_000432215.1 Anaerostipes sp. CAG:276 | reverse complement strand
TTTCCTTGTGAAGGCCGGAGGGGCCATCATCGATAACCTGCCGATCCTCTTTGCAGTAGGTGTCGCACTTGGAATGACAAAGAAAAAGGACGGGGCTGCAGCACTTTCCGGCCTCGTAGCGTACTTAGTTGTCACAACCATTCTGAAAAGTGACAACATCGCCCTTCTGCTGAATATCCCGGTAGAAGAAGTAGCACCTGCATTCTCAAAGATTCAAAATGCATTTGTAGGTATTCTGTCCGGTCTGATCGCAGCGGGATGCTTTAACAAATTCGGAGAAGTACAGCTGCCGACCGCATTATCTTTCTTCAGCGGAAAACGCTGTGTGCCGATCATAACTTCAGCCCTTATGTTAGTGGTATCTGGTATATTGTATTTTGCATGGCCTCCACTGTATAATGTATTAGTCAAATTTGGGGAGAGCATCGTAGGATTGGGACCTGTGGGAGCAGGAATCTATGCATTCTTTAACAGACTGCTTATCCCGACAGGATTACATCACGCATTAAACTCTGTATTCTGGTTTGACGTTGCAGGAATCAATGATATCGGTAATTTCTGGGCTGGAACCGGAACAAAAGGTATCACAGGTATGTATCAGGCAGGATTCTTCCCGGTTATGATGTTCGGTCTTCCGGCAGGAGCACTGGCTATGTACCATACGGCAAAAGATAATAAGAAAAAGATTGCAGCAGGTTTACTGATTGCGGCAGCCTTTGCTTCCTTCTTTACCGGTGTTACAGAGCCATTGGAATTCTCCTTCATGTTCCTGGCTCCGGCCCTCTATGTTGTCCATGCACTGCTGACCGGTATCTTTGTGGCAGTGGCTGCAATGCTCCATGCAACCGCAGGGTTCAGTTTTAGTGCAGGTTTGGTTGACTTTTTGTTAAGCTCCAGACTCCCTATGGCAAATAAACCGTGGATGCTTTTGATTCTCGGAGTCATCGCTTTTGTAGTATACTACGTACTGTTCCGTTTTATCATCGTGAAGTTCAACTTAAAGACTCCGGGACGTGAGGAAGATGACGATGTAGAAGAAGAGAAAAATGCAGTGCTGGCCGATGATGACTTTACAAAAGTAGCACAGATTATTTTGGAAGGTCTTGGCGGAAAAGAAAATCTGACTTCCATCGACAACTGTATTACAAGGCTCCGTCTGGAAATCAAAGACCAGGATCAGATTGATGAGAAGAAGATCAAATCTGCTGGAATTGCAGGAATCATCCGTCCGGGCAAAAACAGTATCCAGATTATTGTGGGAACGAAAGTCCAGTTTGTCGCAGATGAATTGATAAAACTTGCTGAAAAGTAAATTAAGCGTTATATTGTAAGTGATTAGGGATAACATATAGGGAGACATCAGATACTGTTTCCCCGCATTATAGAAAGGAAGTACAAGATGAGAGTTATTAAGGGAAAAGATTACAAGGACATGAGCAGAAAAGCAGCAAATATTATTTCTGCGGAAATTATCACGAAGCCAGACTGTGTTTTGGGACTGGCTACAGGTTCCTCTCCGATCGGGATTTATGAAAATTTGGTGCACTGGTATGAGCAGGATGACCTGGATTTCAGTCAGGTAACCTCAGTGAATCTGGATGAGTACAAAGGGCTTCCAAAAGAAAATGACCAGAGCTATGACTATTTCATGCATGAATACCTTTTTAATAAGGTAAATATCAAGCCTGAAAACATCAACATTCCGAATGGTATGGAAGAAGATTCTGAAAAAGAGTGTGCAAGATATAATCAGGTGCTTGAGGACTTGGGAGGAGTTGACCTTCAGCTTCTGGGTATCGGACACAACGGCCATATCGGCTTCAATGAGCCGGGAGAAGCATTTGAGAAAGAGACTCACTGTGTGGACCTTACTGAAAGTACAATCAATGCCAATAAAAGATTCTTTGAGAAAGAAGAAGATGTGCCGAGACAGGCGTATACTATGGGAATCAAATCCATCATGAAAGCAAAGAAAATTCTTCTTATTATCAGTGGAAAAGAAAAAGCAGGCATTGTAAAAGAAGCATTTTTCGGACCGGTTACCCCGAAAGTTCCTGCATCTATCTTACAGCTTCACAATGATGTGATTCTGGTAGCAGATGCGGATGCGCTGTCAGAGGTTGAGGATTTATTATGATTATAAAGAACGCAGATGTTTTTTGTGAGGACGGGGTTTTCAGGACAAAAGATATTTGTACAGACGGTGAAAGGATCAGCAGTTCTTCAGAGAATGATGAGATTCTGGACGCCGAAGGCTGCTATGCGGTTCCCGGGCTGATCGATATTCATTTCCATGGCTGTGTAGGACACGATTTTTGTGACGGAACAGAGGAAGCTATAAGAGAAATTGCTTCTTATGAGGCAGAAAATGGAGTGCTTGCCATATGTCCTGCAACGATGACTCTGCCGGAAGAAACACTGATGACCATCGCCAAGGCGGCGGCAGCCTACAATGGGGACAGCGGAGCAGATCTGGTTGGAATCAATATGGAGGGGCCGTTTATCAATGAGGCCAAAAAAGGCGCACAGAATCCGGCCTATATCCATAAACCGGATGTGGCAATGTATGAAAGACTTCAAAAGGCATCCAATGGTCTGTTTAAGCTGGTGGACATTGCGCCGGAAACTGAGGGCGCAATGGAATTTATCCGTCAGGTTAAGGATGAGGCGGTGATTTCGATCGCACATACGGCTGCGGATTATGAAACCGCGGTCAAAGCGATTGAACATGGAGTCAGCCATGTGACGCATCTTTACAACGCCATGCCGGGGTACAGCCACAGGGCACCAGGGGTAATCGGAGCGGCATGTGATCACGGACTGCATGTCGAGCTGATCTGTGACGGTATCCACATCCATCCGAGCGCCGTGAGAACAACGTTTAAGATGTTCGGGGATGATAAGATCATTCTGATCAGTGACAGTATGATGGCTACCGGAATGGAAGACGGAACTTATCAGCTGGGAGGACAGGACGTGAAGGTGGTCGGCAATCTTGCTACTCTTGCCGGAGGAGGCGCGATTGCAGGCTCTGCAACCAATCTCATGGATTGTCTGAGAACTGCCGTCAAGACAATGGGAATCCCACTGAACAGTGCAGTAAAATGCGCCACTGAGAATCCGGCCAGATCCATTGGCATTTATGACAGCTATGGAAGTATTTCAGAGGGAAAATATGCGAATGTTGTCCTGCTGGATAAAGACCTGGAGATCAAAGCGGTCATAAAAAAGGGAGAGATCCTGAATCACAAATAATAAAAGTTATCAGGTACCGGAGATACGCAGAAAATGCGGACTCCGGTACTTTTTTTATTTTTAGGACAGGTTTTATGCG
>NZ_FR889191.1:115807-146437 GCF_000432215.1 Anaerostipes sp. CAG:276 | reverse complement strand
TCGTGCCGTCCTGAATATATCCCTGATAGCCTGGGTCAGGCTCTGCCGTTACGCTGCTGACATAATCATTCCCTCCGGCCGCTCCGATCCCGGGCATATTTGTGCTTTTATCTCCGATGGCAATGACAACCGTATCTCCGCCGCTAATCTGCACATTTTTCAGCTTGTAGTCATTTCTATAACCTATACTTGTCCCGATACCCGGTGCATTTGCACCTCCCTTTGCTTCAACTTTTCCTCCGGTTATATATAATCCATCAAAGTCGCTTCCGTATCCTCCGCCAATCCCTGGGCCATTAGCAGTACCAATTGCTTTGACATTGCCCCCTGAAATCCTGATATTTTTTATATCTTCCTGCATATTCACACTGCAGAGTGAGGAAACCATCCATCCCATCTTTGGCAAGGGCTGTTCCTCCAGTACTACCAGTTCCATAATTGCACCTCAATTTCTTATCCCCCTTCAATGTAATCGTCACATCGGCATGTGAGACAACCACACAGTTTCGGGTAATGTTATTGCTTTGAATCTTTACATTGTCAAATGTCAGTTCCGTTTTAACCCCTTTTGCTACAACCACGTTGTAATTCACGGTCTCTCCTATAATATAATAACCATTCGGATTCAGCTCTGTCTCTGCCTCTGAAAGTCCTCCGCCTGATGCACCAGTCTGATTGATCCTAATATTACCAAGACTCACATCCAGCATAGTCTGTCCTTCTTTCGTCTTTTTCAGAGACTTTTCAGAAACTTTATTCACCAGAGGGACGATCGTCTCATTAGCATCCAGGAATGTTTCTGTAATATTTTCTGTATTCTTAAATCTGCTTAAGCCCCCCCAATTTCTTCCATGTCTTTTGACAAATCTCCCGCTTGGGTACTGGTTTCGGTCTCCGATTCTTCTGTTGTCGATTCTGTATCCTCTGTATTTCCTATGTCCGCTTCAGGCTTTCTATCCTCTGTCGGTTCTGTTGCCACCTCTGCTGCTTCCTGTACATCGGACTCGGCAAAAACCATAGCCTGTCCCGTTCCAAATACAATGACCAACAAGAAGACTAAAATTTTTCTTTTCATAACTGCTGCTCCTTTTCCTCGTAATCTGACATTTTTTCTTATCAGGTATTGGTACCGTAAAAAAGAGTTAGACCAAAAACCAATATTTTTTATTCCACAGAACAGTTTTCCTGTGGAACAAAAAAAGAAGGAGCACCAGCATGGCAATCCTTCTTGATCTCAGTTATTTCTGCCGGAAGTCAAAAATCTCTGTTGTTCCGTCCTTTGATTTTAAATGGAGTTCAAAATCATTCACAAAAACAGAAAAATACAGAACCTTTTTCTGACTACTGTAACTTTCCGGTCTGAAAATCTTTCCTTTCTTGTCTTTTGCAAACGTGCTTTCGAAGTTTACATCTCCGGTCACATAAATCTCAAGCCTTTCCTTCTTCTTATCCCCCCTGATTCTGGTCACATTTACCGGAACCGACACTGGCAATGTTTTTTTCACTTTCTTTTTCGGTATCCGTAGTCCGGACAGATCGTGAGTCTCCCAGTCCGGACTTTTCAGCTGAATTTCATGGAAGTCCTGCTCCGGAAGATCCGTGCTCCCGAATACAAGAACTCCCGTGATTCCGACTCCCTCGGCCACGGCAGCTCCCATCACAGCCTTCTTGATCATGAGAGTGCCCTGCTTCACTCCTTTTTTAGACGCATAAGTAAGAGACTCCTGCAGGAACGGATAGAGAGTAAAGACACCGAAGCTTCTGATGTTCAGCACATCCCGTTCCTCCTGAGGAAGCATCTCGATCTGTTTTTTCAAATTCTTTCTGGCGTTAAACAAAAGATTTTTTACTGCATTCTCTTTGCAGTCCAGGACCTTTCCGATTTCTTTCATCCGCATCTGCTGAAAAGAGTAAAGTAACAGAGCAGCTCTCTGCTTTTCCGGCAGCTTCTGGATACACCTGTTCAGCAGTTATGACTTTTCATTCTGCAAAACTACATCCTGGGGAGTTTCACTGCTGTCCGTCAGACTTTTTATAAATTCAATGTTGTCATCCCCGATAAAAGCTTCTTCATTCTCTTTTATAGATTTTACGCAGCAATGATATGTAATCTGGCGCTGCCAGGCACAGAACGCCATATTATCTTTTAAAGAAGGCAGAGACCGGTACACTTCCAGATAGATTTCCTGAAGAAGATCTTCCACCTTATTTCTATTTTTACAGAAATTATAGACAAAATAACGGGTCGGCTCTATGGTCGCTTCGTACAGATAGGCAAACGCATCTCCACTGCCCTGTTTCGCCTGTTCTACATATGGAACCAGTTCCTCATACCTTTTCTCTCTCATCTTTTACCCTTTTCCTTTGCAGCTTCATGTTTCGATGCAAAGTATAAAGGAGAATGAAAAAAAATCAACCGGGGGAATTTTCCTTCCGCCGGCTGATTTTTTAAAAAAGTACCAAAATCAGTCTTCAATATAGGCTCTTAGAGATTTCGTTTCCTTTTTCATTTTCAGCTTTCTCAAAGCTTTTCCTTCGATCTGGCGTATGCGCTCTCTCGTCACATGATATTCTCTCCCTACTTCCTCCAGTGTCCAGATCCTATTTTCTACAAATCCAAAACGCAGCCTTAAAATCGTCTGTTCACGTTCGGTGAGTTCCGACAATATCTCATTTATCTGTTCAGAGAGAATTCCCTGCTCCGCCGTCTGATATTGTTCCGGCATGCTCTCGTCCGCTACAAAATTCATGAGCATCGCATCTTCCTCTTCTCCGACCGGAGAGTCTAGAGATACAGTGTCACTGTACAATCTCATGATCTCATCCATCTGATCCCTGCTGATTTCCATCAGTTCTGCCAGTTCATCCGCATTGGGTTCCCGTCCGTTTTCTTCCAAAAATTTTCTGGCCGCACCACTGACTTTCCCCATCTTTTCTTTCATGTGGACGGGTATCCGGATCGTCCTGGCCTGGTCCGCGATAGCCCTCGTGACAGACTGCCGGATCCACCACATGGCATAGGTACTGAACTTGTATCCTCTTCGGTAATCAAACTTGTCCACCGCTTTCATAAGTCCTATATTGCCTTCCTGGATCAGATCCAGAAGCGCCATGCCGCTGCCTGCAGCATACCTTTTTGCAACACTGACGACCAGACGCAGGTTGGAATTGATCATTTTATCTTTTGCCGACTGGCTTCCCGCTTCAATTTCCTTTGCCAGTCTTTCTTCCTGGTCTTTGGAAAGCAGCGGAATCCTGCCTATCCTGTGCAGATAAGCCTTCACTGAATCCTCCATCACAGCATTTTCAGCTTCCGCCGTGTCTGCATGGCCTGCCGCTGTAAAATCCGAAAATTCTATATTTTGGTCTTTCAGACGGCCGATAACATAATCAAATTCCTGCTCACTCAAACTCTTATCAAAGACCTGATCGACCTCATCCAGCTGAATGACATTATGGTTCTGCCCGGCAGCCTTTATAAGTTCTTGTATCCGTTCCTCTATCTGCACTGCAGTGTAACTCCTTTCTCTGAAAAATAACAACGTGGACAAACTTTCCTATGGAATAAAAGAAGACCGGAGTTAATTCCGGTCTCAGCATTTTGTATTATATACTTATTTTACCACATTTTTTAAAATTTAATAAGTTTTCAGAAAAATATTTTTAAATTTTATTAATATCTGACATTTACTCATCTATATAATTTGTACATTTTGCACAAAATTTTATTCATCCAGCGCATCCCGAAGGCTTTTTGTAAACTCATATACTTTTTTTGGACTGTCTTCCCCATACTCGCTGATGATCTTTACAATAGCGCTGCCCACGATCACGCCGTCACAATACTGACTCATCTTTTTAGCCTGCTCCGGACCTGAGATTCCAAATCCTACGGCACAGGGGATTTTTGTATTTTTCTTGATCACATCAAAAAACGCGTCAAAATCCGTAGAAAATTCATTTCTTGTCCCCGTCACACCAATGGATGAGACACAGTACAAAAATCCCTCTGCGTCCTTCGCAATGGATTCGATTCGGTCGTGAGAAGCAGGCGTTACCAGGCTGATGTTGTCAACACCATGAGCCGTAGCTGTTCCCTGTATCTCATCCTTCTCCTCAAACGGCATATCCGGCACGATGACACCGTCAATCCCGCATTCATTACAGAGGTCAAAAAAACGTTCCGTCCCAAAACGGTAAATCGTATTTAAGTACATCATCATCACAAACGGTGTATCCGTTTCATTTCTGAGTTCCTTCACCATCTTAAAAATTCCGGCCAGCGTAGTTCCGCCTTCCAGCGAATGCTGGCTGGCTTCCTGGATAACGATCCCTTCTGCTATGGGATCAGAAAACGGAATTCCGATCTCTACGATATCCGCACCGGCATTTACCATACTCATGATATTTTTCTTTGTAGTCTCATATCCAAAATCACCGGACACGATATAGGTAATCAGCGCTTTCTGTCCATTTTTCTTTCTCTTCTCAAATGCTTCTTTAATTCTCATCTAACTTCACTCCTCTATATCTTGCTGCCTGAAACACATCCTTGTCTCCCCGGCCGGACAGACAGATCACAACACTTTCATCCTTTTTCATATTCGGGACAATTTCCATTGCTGCAGCTACCGCATGGGCTGATTCAATGGCCGGAATAATCCCTTCCATCTTTGTTAAATACTCAAATGCGCATACCGCCTGTTCATCCGTGACGCTCATATATTCTGCCCTGCCAATGTCATGAAGGTGGGCGTGTTCCGGTCCGATTCCCGGATAGTCAAGACCTGCGGAAATAGAATAAACCTCATCAATCTGTCCTTCCTCATTTTGAAGAAAAAGGCTCTTCATTCCGTGAAAAACACCCTTGCTTCCCCTGGCGATCGTGGCCGCATGCTGGATTGTATGAACCCCTCTTCCCGCCGCCTCGGCTCCGACAAGGCGCACATTCTTATCTTTTACAAAGTCATAGAAAGCTCCCATGGCATTGCTCCCGCCGCCCACGCAGGCGATCACACAGTCCGGAAGTTTTCCTTCCTTTTCCTGCATCTGGCGTTTCGTCTCTTCCCCGATGATCTTCTGAAAATCCCTGACCATGGTCGGATAAGGATGAGGCCCCATAACAGAGCCGATGCAGTAAAAAGTTGTCTCAATATTCGTAGCCCAGTCTCTCATAGCTTCGTTGATCGCGTCTTTTAAGGTTCGCGTACCGCTCTGCACGGCCACAACTTTTGCTCCCAGCAGTTCCATCCGATAAGCATTGAGACTCTGGCGTTCCACGTCCTCCGCTCCCATGTAGACGACACATTCCATATCAAACAGCGCCGCCACTGTGGCTGTGGCCACTCCGTGCTGCCCTGCTCCGGTTTCGGCAATGATGCGCTTTTTGCCCATCCTCTTCGCAAGCAATATCTGCCCCAGCACATTGTTGATCTTATGGGCTCCGGTGTGATTTAAATCTTCCCTTTTCAGGAATACCTTTGCACCTCCCAGATCTTTGGTCATGCGCTTTGCCTCGTAAAGCATAGACGGCCTGTTTGCATAGTTTTTATAATATTCATGCAGCTCTTCCAAAAAGTCTGGATCATTTTTATATGTTTCATATGCCTCATTCAGTTCATTGACCGCGTTCATCACGATCTCAGGCACATACTGTCCTCCGAAATCTCCGAATCTTCCGATTTTACTCATCTTTTCCTCCTCTTACACACTGTATTACCTTGAGCATCTTTTCCCTGTCTTTTACCCCTTCAGTCTCAATCCCGCTGGAGATATCAATCCCATACGGCTCTGCCTTTTTTAAGATCTCCGGCAGATTCTCAACCGTAAGACCTCCCGCTATAAAATACGGTTTCCGGATATCTGCCTGGTCAAGCACCGCAAAATCCATGACTTTCCCCGTGCCTCCATAAGACTCTTCTGAGAAACTGTCCAGCAAAAGCTTATCCGCCGGGAGTCTCTGTGCCTCCTGAATATCTTTTACCATTCTCACCCGGACAGCTTTCCATAGTTCTTTTCCGGTTTCATGTTTCACTTCTTTGATGTACTCTTCTCCTTCATCTCCGTGCAGCTGAATGATGTCGAGTCCCGCCTCTTCTGATATGGAAATCAGGGACCGGAGCGGTTCATTTACAAAAACGCCGACTTTCTTAATGGACGGGTCCAGCTGTTCCCCCAATTTTTTTGCCTCTCTGCCGCTGACTTTTCTTCTGCTCTCAGCAAAAACGAATCCTATATAGTCCGGAAGGCACTCATTTGCGTAAATTATATCGTCCGGTCTGCGAAGCCCGCACATTTTAATTTTCATAGGCTTCCTCTCAGTTCATTGATTGTATTTTTAATATCTCCTGAACGCATCAAAGTCTCTCCGATCAGCACCGCATCGGCTCCGTACTCTTTCACTTCCTTTATATCGTCTCCGTTTTTCATGCCGCTCTCAGAGACGAGAACTGCATCATACGGCACCAGTTTTGCCAATCGTTTCGTAGTATTCAAGTCCACATGAAATGTTTTCAAATCCCGGTTATTGATGCCGATAATATCACATTTGCACCGGATGACTTTTTGAAGTTCCTCCTCATTGTGGACTTCTGTCAGACAAAACAGTCCCAGAGATGCCGCCAGCCGGGAAAGCTTCAAAAGTTTTTCTTCCGAAAGGATCGCAGCAATCAGCAGGACTGCATCGGCTCCCAGCACTTTTGCCTCATAAATTTGGTATTCGTCAAATATAAAGTCTTTTCTCAGGATCGGCAGGTTTACGCTGGCTCTGATATCCGCCAGATACTTACTTGCTCCTTTAAAAAAATGTTCCTCTGTCAGACAGGAAATAGCGTCTGCACCGGCTTCTTCATAGGCTTTCGCCTGCTCTGTTGGACGGAAATCTTCTGAAATGATTCCTTTGGAAGGAGACGCTTTCTTTACTTCGGATATGATGGATATGCCGTCAGCCTTCAGGGCGGCTCTGAAATCCAGAGAGACTCTCTTGGAATTTAAAGCCATTTCCTTCATATCTTCCAGCGGAAAATTTTCTTTTTCCCTCTCAAGCTGTTCTTTTCTCTTCTCTACAATATCGTCTAAAATCATTAGTGTTCTCCTAATAGCGATTGGTAAATTCAATGAATTGGTTGAGTTTTTCTATGGCCCTGCCGGAATCAATCGACTGCCTTGCCATCTCGATTCCTTCCTTCATATCTTTTGCGGCCCCTATGGTATAGAGGGCACTTCCCGCATTGAGAAGTACGATGTCCCTTTTCGGCCCCTGTTCTTTTCCAGTCAGGATTTCTCTTGTGATAACCGCATTTTCATCCGATGTTCCTCCTTTGATGGAGTCCTTTTCTGCCATAGGGATTCCGAATTCTTCCGGGCTGATCTTATAAGAAATCAGCTTCCCGTCCCGGATCTCACAGATACTGGTCGTATCGGATATGGAGATCTCATCCAGGCAGTCATCCCCGTACACGATCATTGCCTGCTTCACACCCAGATTCTGCATGACTTCCGCCATAGGTCTCAGAAGATCTTCCTCGTATACACCCAGTACAATATAATTTGTCATGGCCGGATTTGCCAGAGGCCCTAAAATGTTAAATACAGATCTCACTCCAAGCTGGGCCCTCACAGGTCCGGCATATTTCATAGAGCCATGGTGTGTCTGTGCAAACAGGAAGGCGACTCCCACCTCCTCCAGGCATTTCTGATTCTGCTCCGGAGAAAGTCCGATCTTGGCACCCAGGGCTTCCAGCACATCGGCCGCCCCGCTTTTAGATGAGACACTTCGGTTTCCATGTTTTGCAACCTTCTGTCCCGCCCCTGCGATCACAAATGCGGATGTTGTGGAGATATTAAAACTGCTGGCCAAGTCACCGCCGGTTCCTACAATATCAATGGCCTCTGTCTCATTGGGAACAACGGCTGCTTTCGCGCGCATGACTTTTGCAAATCCTGTAATTTCATCCACAGTCTCATGGTTCATGCGCAGCCCTGTGACAAAACTTGCGATCTGCGCCTGGGTCGCGCCTCCTGACATAATGCAGTCCATAGCTCCGTATGCCTCATCAGCTGTCAGATGTCTTCCCTCGACAATTTTTTCTAAATATGGTTTCATCGCAGTTTTCTGTGCCGGTTCCATCTCTTCCACCTTCTTTTCTGTCTTTGTCTCTATACCTGCTATCTTTAAGAAATTTTCAAAAATTGCTTTTCCGGATTCCGTCAAAATAGATTCCGGATGAAATTGTATCCCGTACACGTCATAGTCTCTGTGTTTTACAGCCATGATCTGTCCCTCATCGTCTTCGGCCGCAACCGTGAGCACTTCCGGTATACTCTCCCCCTCAAGGATCAGAGAATGGTATCTGGCTGCCGGGATTATTTCCGGCAGTCCCTGAAACAGAGGAAGACTGCTGTCAATCTGAATCTTACTCTGTTTTCCGTGCATCAGAGTTTTGGCACGAACCGTCTTAGCCCCGAATACCTCACCGATGGCCTGGTGTCCCAGACAGATCCCAAGCACCGGAACTTTTCCTGCAAAATACCGGACTGCCTCCTTTGAAATACCCGCAGATTCCGGATATCCGGGTCCCGGAGAGATAATCAGCGCTTCGATCTCTCTTTGTGCCAGTTCTTCCACTGTAATCTCATCATTTCTGACGACTTCAATATTCTCATACAGCTCGCCGATCCCCTGACAGACGTTATAAGTAAAAGAATCGTAATTGTCTATTAATAAAATCATAATTCTGCCGCCTCCTTAATCGCATTGATGACTGCCAGCGCTTTGTTTTTAGTCTCTTCGTATTCTTTTTCCGGTTCTGAATCAGCCACAATTCCAGCTCCTGCCTGGACATATCCTTTCCCATCTTTAAAAAGCACCGTACGGATCGCGATACACGTATCAATGTTCCCGTCAAATGCCAGATATCCCACGGTCCCGCCGTATAGCCCTCGCTTTTTATCTTCTAACTCGTCAATGATCTCCATGGCTCTGACTTTTGGGGCACCGGACAATGTGCCGGCAGGAAGTATGCTCATAAGGGCATCCAGTGCAGTTTTGTCTTCTCTCAGCTCGCCCTGTACGTCGCTGACTAAATGGGTCACCTTCGAATATTTTTCTACTGACATAAAGTTATCCACACGTACTGTTCCGAACCGGCTGACTTTTCCCACATCGTTCCGCCCTAGATCCACAAGCATCGTGTGCTCCGCCTGTTCTTTGGGATCATGCATGAGCTGCCGGACCAGAATATCATCCTCTTTTTTCGTCGTTCCTCTCGGCACAGTACCCGCAATCGGTTTCGTCGTCACGATTCCATTTGTGACACTTACGAGCATCTCCGGAGAGGCACCTGCAATCTGATAATCTACGAAGTCAAAAAAGTACAGGTACGGCGATGGATTTGTTGTTCTTAAACACCGGTAAACATCAAACGGATCTGCCTCGCTTTCCACCTCAAACCGCTGTGAGAGCACAACCTGAAAGATATCGCCGTTTCTTATGTATTCTTTTGCTTTTTCTACCTTGGATTTGTACTCTTCTTCTGTTATATTTGAAATTACCTTTGTCTCTTTTTTATCTGTGCGTTCTTTTCTGGACATCCGGAAATTGTCGATCTGTTCGATCAATTTTCTTGCTCTTGGCTCCAAACTCTTATACTTTGTCTCCAGATCATCCTCCTCATGAACATTCTGGATCACGATCACCCGGTTTGTCAGGTGATCAAATGCGACAATCTCATCATACATGCACAAATGGCATTCCGGCATGTTCAGATCATCCTCGGGCACATTAACCAGTTTCTTTTCCACAAACCGAATGGTATCATAACCGAAATATCCGATAAATCCTCCGGTAAGCTTTGGTTTATCAACAAGTACCGGAGATTGGTATGCATTGACCATTTCGATTAAATATGCAATATGGTTTTCCACTGTCTGTTTTGTTCCGTCAATCTCTATTTCTGTGCCGTTTATCTTTACTTCCTTTTTGGGATTCACACCGATAAATGAATACCTTCCCCACTGATCTCTGTTTTCCACACTTTCCAGCATAAAGGACGGGGTACCGGCCTTTCGAAGTGCCATAAAAACCTGAATCGGTGTCACATGATCGGCCAGCACCTCATAAAACACCGGTACTGTCGGATAAATCGTCAATAAATTTTTCACCTGTTCTAATGTTGGACTTAACATAGAATCCTCCTATCTTTTCTAAATAACAAAAAAGGCCTGTCATCCCTCATACAAGGGACGATAGACCGTGGTGCCACCCAAATTTAAGAGTCCTTCTGAAATTACAGACTCTCCTCTAAGAGTACTCCGCCTAAACTTTTATACTCCGTTCCCGTAACGTGGGATCACGTCGACAGTTACTGACAATATGCGTTCTCTGCGCTCCTCACAAACCCATTCGCATGACTCGTATCTGCTGTCTTCCACCAACCGGCAGCTCTCTGTAAAACCGTTTGCCAAGCTACTTACTTTTGCTCAAAGGATTTCTCAATTTTTTATTATTATATTCCAGGGTGTCAAATAATGTCAAGTGTTTTTTTCTTCATGTGCATCAGTATAAGGATGGAAATCATTCTCACTTCAAGGATTGGAAGTATCAGAATTCTATTTAGATTCAGTTGAAATGAGATTCGTACATCTGATGCCGCGTAATGAAGTAGTAGTTTATAATTGAGAAGAGATGAATGATATATTCGTACAAGATATGGTGAGAACGACTCCTCATCCTTAATTTACATTATAATACATTTCCCTTTGTTTTTCAACCATAAATTTACTATTATTACATTCTTATCTTAACCAAAGCATTTGTTTTCTAATTTGTTAATTCGTTCAGAATGATCTTCTGCTATTTTTTTTAAGTATTTATATTCTCCAAAGATTCTGTCTCTATATTTGTGGCCAAGCGAAATGTGATGTCTTTGTTTTGCAGATATCCATCGTGTAATGCTCCCAGTTTTGGCAGTACTTCATTATCCAGTGTATTTCCGATTTTTGATACTATATCTTTTGTTCCGGACAGGTCTTTTTCTATCTTGTCTGTCTTTCGTATAAGCAAAGTAATCTGATTCTGCATCGTATCCATCTGCCTGTCAAAAATATGAAACTTCTCATCTACTTCGCCTAAATGCTTCTCTATTGTGTTAAATCTTTCATCCTGTTCGCCCAAATGCTCTTCTACTGCATTGAATCTTTCATCCATTTCTACCAGATGCGTTTCTACCGTGTTAAACCTTTCATCTATTTCTACCAGATGCGTCTCTACCGTATCCAATCTGTTCTCCACTGTATCCAACCGACTCTCCACTGTTTCGAGTCTGCCTTCTATGGCCCCCAGCTGCCGGGTGATCGGACTCAGCTTTATATCAAACAATCCCGCAAGCTGCTGAAAATCTTCATTCGATAACACCATAAACTCCCCCTTTCGTTATTCAAAATTTATCTTTTGCAGTCACTTGGTAAGTAGATTTTAGAGTAATTATGCTATCGATTATACCATGTTGCCAATATGAAATCAACAATTTTTTCCATTTTAGTATGAACACTTTGCATACCAGATGCGATTTGACGTAGTCAAATGATTTCCTAAGTAATAAAAAAAGATCCTGGCCATGTGGCTATCAGGATCCCCTTCTTTATCGTAAATATCTCCTCGCATTAGAGGAAAACCTGCTGAATAAGTATCGGTTAAACAGGAGGTAATATTTTATAATTGTTTGTTATAATTTCTCAGCGATTGCTTTAATAAACTCCCCGCTGTTTGCAACTTTGACGTTCTTAAGCGTAGTAATCAATGCAAGATCTTTTGTCATCGTACCCTCTTCTATCGTATCAATCGTCGCCCTCTCAAGCCTGTCTGCGAATTTAACCAGCTCTTCATTGGAATCTAATTCGCCGCGCTTTCTCAAAGCTCCTGTCCATGCAAAAATGGTTGCAACAGAGTTGGTGGATGTCTCTTCCCCTTTCAGGTGCTTGTAGTAATGACGCTGTACTGTTCCGTGCGCCGCTTCATACTCATAATATCCATCCGGCGATACTAAAACAGAAGTCATCATGGCGAGAGATCCGAATGCGGAAGATACCATATCACTCATCACATCCCCGTCATAATTTTTACAGGCCCAGATATAGCCTCCCTCTGACTTCATGACACGGGCAACCGCATCATCGATTAATGTATAAAAATACTCGATGCCTGCTGTCTCAAACTTTTCTTTATATTCTGCATCATAAATCTCCTGGAAAATATCCTTGAAGGTATGATCATATTTCTTTGAGATGGTATCCTTTGTGGCAAACCAGAGATCCTGTTTTGTATCCAATGCGTATGTAAAACAGCTCTTCGCAAAACTCCGGATGGAACCCTCTGTGTTATGCATGCCCTGAAGGATTCCTGCTCCGTCAAAATCATGAATGAGCTCTTTTATCTGAGTTCCGTCTTCTGCCGTGTATACCAATTCTGCTTTTCCCGCTCCAGGTACTTTGATCTCGACGCCTTTGTAGACATCACCGTAAGCATGTCTTGCAATGGTAATCGGCTTTTTCCATGTGCGGACTGTCGGTTCAATTCCTTTGACGGTGATCGGAGTTCTGAAAACTGTTCCGTCCAAAATAGCACGGATCGTACCGTTCGGGCTTTTCCACATCTCTTTTAAGTCATACTCGTCCATTCTTGCGGCATTCGGAGTAATCGTAGCACATTTGACAGCAACACCATATTTTTTGGTTGCTTCTGCCGCATCAAAGGTCACCTGATCATCCGTGGCATTTCTGTGCTCCAGACCAAGGTCATAATATTCCGTCTTCAGGTTGATAAAAGGGAACAAAAGGTCGTCTTTGATCATTTTCCAAAGAATTCTTGTCATTTCGTCCCCATCCATCTCAACCAATGGTGTCGTCATCTCTATCTTGCTCATACTGGTTCTCCTTTTCTTACATTCTCCATAAATTGTTACTATTATAGCGAAAAAAGAAAACCATGTCAAAGAGATTGATAGATTCAGACCTGGTGTTCCGTATGCAGCAGCTGGTGTGCCCTGTGAGACAGTGGTTTCTCAAAGAACTCCTCATAGAGGTTTTGTATATCCGGATTGTCATGTGAAAAACGGATCTCTGTATCCCGGTCCAGGAAGTAGAGGCTTGATCCTCTCTCTTCTGCCAGTTCCTGCCCGTCATGGATCGGCTGGCCTCCGCCTCCGGCGCAGCCTCCCGGACAGGCCATAACCTCGACGAACTCATACTTCACTTCTTTTCTGCGTATGGCTTCCATCAGATTCCTTGTGTTGCCAAGACCGCTTACTACGGCGACACGGATGACATTTCCCGCCACATCAAACTCGGCTTCTGTCCATCCCTGGCGTTTGACTCCACGGATCTCACGAAAAGCATCCGCATCCGGATTCTCCCCGGTCACAAGAAAATAAGCCGACCTCAAAGCCGCTTCCATAACACCGCCGGTTGCCCCAAAAATAACGCCTGCACCTGTGCCTGTTTCAAACGGAGAATCAAATTCTCCTTTCTCCAAAAACTGAAGATTTAAATGTTCTGCGCGGAGCATTCGGTCCAGTTCTCTTGTGGTCAGTACGCAGTCAATATCATGGCCTGCATATTCTTCATAAAATAAATCCATCTCCCTTTCCGCTTTCTTAGCCAGACACGGCATAATGGACAGCGTAAAGATTCGTTCCGGATCTACTCCAAGTTTCTTTGCAAAATAAGTCTTCATGACCGCTCCGAACATCTGCTGCGGAGACTTGGCTGTGGAAAGCCTTCCAATCATGTCCGGGAACTGAGTCTTTATAAATCTTACCCAGCCGGGACAGCATGAAGTAAACATAGGATACTCTTCTAAATCCCCATCCTGCAGACGTTTGACAAACTCGCTTCCCTCTTCCATGATCGTAAGATCGGCAGAAAATGTCGTATCGAATACATAGTCTATTCCCATTCTCCGAAATGCCGTCACAATCTTCTCAACCGGTGCTTCCTCTCTGGAAAGGCCAAGCTGCTCCGCCCAGGCAGCCCTGACTGCCGGTGCGATCTGAGCAACCACGATCTTGTTTTCATCTTCCAGGGCGCTGAACAGCATAGAAGTGTCGTCCCTCTCCCTCAGCGCCCCGACCGGGCAGTGTGTGATGCACTGTCCGCAGAGAGAACAGTCCGCGACCCGGATATCCCGGTTCCTGGATACATCCACCGTTGTCCTTGCCCCGGTGCCGGATACATCCCATACATTCAGCCCCTGTACCTTATCACAGATCTGAACGCAGCGCATACATTTGATACACTTGTTCGCATCCCTGATCAAAGGAAATGTCTTATCCCATTCTTTATGTACGAATTCTTTTTTAAATGGGTTCTCCAGTATGTTAAAATCATTTGCGATCTTCTGAAGGCTGCAGTTCATGCTCCTGCTGCAGGTGATGCACTGCCCGTCATGCTGTGACAAAAGCATCGAAACCGTTTTTCTCCGGTTTAACCGCACCTTGGGACTGTTCGTATAGATGACCATGCCCTCTTCCACTACATTATTGCAGGATGTGATCAGTTTGTCTTTGCCTTCCATCTCCACAACGCAGACGCGGCAGGCACTGATTTCATTAATGCCTTTTAAATAACAGAGCTTTGGGATATCGATATGAATGGAAGCTGCCGCCTCCATAATTGTCGTGCCCTCAGGCACCGTTACTTTCATTTGGTCAATCGTCAGTGTTACCATTTCGTATCCCTCCCTCCTTTAAATACTCCGAATCCAAAGTGGTCACAGCGCAGGCACCGCCCGGACTCCTGATAAGCCTCAGCTTTTGACATACAGTTTTCTACTCCTTCAAAATCTTGTACACGTTCTCCGGCCTCTCTCTCTGTCATATTCACCCGGCCGCACGGAGGACGGTCGTTAAGACGCGGCTCCGGAATCTCCACATCACAGGTGATTTCATGATGAAAGCCGAGATATTCATCAATATTTGCAGCAATGACTTTTCCAGCAGCGATGGCAGAAATAACCGTGGCTGGCCCCGTTGCACAGTCTCCCCCTGCAAACACTCCCGGAATATCGTCAAACCCTCCGTATTTTTCAGTCTTGATCTTGCCTCTCTGAACAGGTACTCCGTTCTCCTCAAAATGCTCATACAAAATATCCTGTCCGATCGCCACTACAAGTGTCCCGCATGGGATAAAGACATCTTCCTCACCGGTGGGCTTCACACTAGCTCTGCCGTTTTGTATCCTGCTGATCATCTGGGGCGTTACCCAGATCCCTTTTACATTTCCGTCTTCTGAAACCTCGATCTTCGACGGAGCCATCAGGGTCTTCACCTCAACCCCTTCTGCCACGGCTCCCTGAATCTCTTCCTCCAGAGCCGTCATATCGGCAACTCGCCGCCGGTAGACAATACTTACTTTTTTTGCGCCGAGACGGACTGCTGTCCGCACCGCATCCATGGAGACATTGCCTCCGCCGATCACTGCCACTTCCCGTCCCTCCAGGCACTCACACCGTCCATGGCCTACATCTCTTAAAAACTGGACTGCGGAAATGACACCTTTTGCGTCTTCTCCTTCGAGTCCAAGCTTTTTATCGGTGCTGGCGCCGATGGATATCAGGACAGCATCGTGCTGTTCCCTCAATTCACTTACAGAACAATTCTTTCCAATGACAGTGCCATACTGCACCTTGACGCCGGTGGCCAGGATAGCCTCGATATCTTCATCCAGCCGTTCCTTTGGAAGCCGGTAATTTGGAATGCCGTATCTTAACATGCCGCCCAGCTTCGGCAGCATCTCATAAATTGTAACATCGTGTCCCATCAGTCTAAGATAATAGGCAGCACTCAGCCCTCCCGGTCCGCCGCCTACAATGGCTACCTTTTTTCCAGTCTCTTCACCGCATGGCGGAGGAGGAACTTTGCCGGCAAAATCTGCGGCTACCCGTTTTAATCCCCGAATATTTACCGAATCATCGATCATATTTCTGCGGCACTTAGCTTCGCACGGATGCTCGCATATAAAACCGCAGGTTGTCGGAAGGGGATTGTCTTTGCGTATCAGGCGGACGGCATCCGCGTACCTTTCTTCCCTGACCAGGGCAATATAACCCGGAATATCGACTCTCGCCGGACATAAAGACACACAGGGCACCGGAAGTTTTAACGACATCAGGCAACGGTTGTACATGATATGTTCAAGATAATCATCTCTGAAACCGATCACTCCTTTATATACCATATTGGCAGCCTCATAGCCGATCGCACAGTCTGCTGAATCCATGATTGACTGCGCCGTATCCCTGATCAGTCCCAATGTCTCTATAGTTGCCTTTCCATCCAGGACATCATTGATCAGATTTTTAAGCTGGCCAAGACCAATCCTGCAGGGCACACATTTGCCGCATGTCTGCGCATGACATAACTCAAGAAATGCCCTTGACATATCGACCGGACAGATCCCCGGCGGACTGGACTCGATCCTTCTCTCCAAATCTTTATACAGACCCTCCATCACAATCTGTGCACGGCCCGGTGTTACAATTTCTAAACGACTCATTCCATCACCCTTTCTTTCATAAATATTGTATCTAATTATATACAATTTCCATTTGTCATACAATAGTTTTCGTCTAAAAACACCGTTAATTAAATAACGAAAAATCGCATAAATCCGGGATTTTTACACATCTTATTCATAGTATTTTGATTCTGCATACTGCTGAACCCTCATATTTTCGTGCAAAATATTTCATACGCCAGCAAAAAACTTGTATATTTTTTTAACAATCTGTTTTTACACATTCCTTCTTTTCCTTTATAATAAAATACAAAAGTTAGAAAATGGAGGTGCCTCATGTTTAAACAAATCAGCCCCGAGACTTGGGAGCGGCGAGAACATTTTGAATATTTTACCCAAACAATAAAATGTGGTTACAGCCTGACTGCAGAATTAGATGTAACCGAATTTTTAAAACTGACCAAGAACAAAGGTCTCAGATTTTATCCCAGTTTTGTCTACTGTGTCTCAACCGTGATCAATCATATGAAAGAATTCCGGATGGGTATTTCCGAAGACGGACAGCCCGGATATTGGGATATCGTCCATCCCTCCTACACTATTTTTCACGATGATGATCACACCTTTTCAGACTCGTGGACAAATTACACTGAAGACTTTTCCTCTTTTTACCGGCAGATGACAGAGGATTTGTCTGTATACGGAAATAACAAAGGAATCAAAGCCAGGCCCGGACAGCCCCCTAATTTCTTCTGTATTTCCTGTGTGCCCTGGCTGTCTTTTACCGGATACAGCACCACGACTGCAGAGGGCAGCCCAAATCTCTTTCCGATTATCACTTATGGAAAATACCAGATTAAAAACGGCCGCTGTCTAATGCCGTTTACGGTCACAATTTCTCATGCCGCAGCCGATGGATATCACACCAGTCTTCTCATCAATGAAATCCAGTCGCTGATTTCAAAGGATTTTACACTTTAGAACAATAAGCCTTTCTCTGTATCAATCCGAAAAAAAGGAAACGGTCCAAAACCGTTTCCTTTTGTATTCACTATGAACTAATATGCAACAACTACACCGCCGTCACATGCATACAGGCTGCTGACTCCCTTGGTATCAACTATGACGATCTCTTTCACTTCCAGTTTGTCTTCGAGCAGTTTCTTAAGATACACTGCTCTTTCATAGCAGTTGCAGTGTGCAATGGCCAAAATCCGTTCCGTCAGATCCTGTCCTTCTTTTACAATGCATTCCGCCATTTTGGCCAATGCCTTCTTTGTACCCCTGGCCTGTGCCAGCTTCTGTATGATCCCTTCTTTGGTCCCTTCCATAACCGGCTTTATATTAAGAGCCGTCGCAAGAACTGCATTCACCTTTGACAGCCTTCCATTTCTCTGAAGCACATCCAATGTCTCCAGAACAAAAAAAGTTCTCTGCCCTCTGATGTAATCCTCTACCTTCTCTACCACCTGCTCAAAGGACATGCCCTGGGAAGCATATTCATAAATCTTTCTTGCTATGAGAAGCTGCGTACTGGACGCTCCTCTGGAATTAAATACATGAATATTCTTTTCTCCCAGCTCCTCCTCATACAGTTTTTTTCCAAGTTCGGCACTGTTATAGGATCCGCTCAGCTCCGCGGATAAAGTCACCACATAAATATCATCTGCCTTTTTATATGCTTCCATATAAGCTTCCGGCGCCGGACAGGCTGACTTGCAGGCTCCTTTGCTGTTTGCCACTTTTTCCAGGAAAGAATGCTGGTCAAACGTATCGTCATCGACGATCTCTTCATCTCCGATCAGCAGTGTCAGAGGTATCCAGGTATAGCATCCCTTCTCAAAATCTTCTTTCGTCAAATCCGTGCAGCTGTCACAGACAATATTAAAACTCATATGGCGTCTCCTTTTAAAACTTTCCGATATAGTATTCATTACTACATATCATATCATATATTTCTATAAATGAAAACCCTTTAATCTTCACCCAGATAATAGGCGCAGACGCAGCCCACGGCCAGTGCAGCCAGTCCCGTCACTCCTGAGAACAGATTAAAATGATCAAAATTTGCCTCATAAAGAATTGCAATCGGGGAACCAAGAATCAGTCCGCCGATTCCCGCAAACGTAATAGCCTCAAAATGTTCAAACAAATATTCTATGATCTTGGCGATGATCACCACTCCCGCTATGATCCCAACAGCCATCGGAGTCAGAAGCAGAATACCGTGAGTGAGTCCGGACAGATTCAAAGTCGCCAGATTGACCATAAACTGTGTGATTTCACGGAGAATCGGCTGATAAAATCCCAGAATCAAAAGTATCATCGAGCCGCTGACTCCCGGTACGACCATTGTAGCCGCCGCAATAATCCCGATCAAAAACATTTTCCCCATCATCAGGGGATCGGCAGTCAGGATCACTTCCGATGCCGTGCTGCTGCCTAAAAGAGGCAGGAGTACAACCAGAGCAAACATCAAAAGAAATGCAATCCCATGGGAAAGGCCCTTTCTCTCTCCTTCCATTCTCTTAAATATGGCAGGCAGTCCTCCGATAATCAGACCGATAAACAGAAAGTTTGTCTGAATCGGATAATACTCAAACAGCCATTTAATGACAAAGGAAAGCCCTATCAGTCCAATCACCGCTCCAATGCCCACTGGAACCAGTATTTTAAGGCTCTGTTTAAACTCTTTGCGTATATGTGTGAGTGCATAGATGATCTTGTCGTAAACTCCCATGGAAACCGCCAGAGTCCCTCCGCTGACCCCGGGAATGATATTGGCAACCCCGATCAGTATTCCCCGGCAAATCTCTTTTAATAACTTCATAGGCCTGCTCCTCCTATCTGCCTTTCAAAAATAATGTCATCTCTTCATCCCAGGCTGTCTCCAGGGTTTTATCCGGAACAAATGTGTTTCTTGACACTCCTGTCGTACACTTCAGGTATTTTCTGTCGAAATAAATATTTAAAAATAATCCTCCGATCTGCTGCGGCCTGTCAGATATATTATATTTCAAAAGAAAGGCTTCCATTCGTTTCGGATTCAGCATAAGCACAAACTGAAAAGACAAGGGAGTCTTTTTCCCCTTTATAAGGGAAAATATTCTCTGCTTCTCCATTTTCCACGGTATATACGGATACTCTTTCAGTATTTCCCATTCATCTGTATCATAAAAATCTTTCAGCATTTTTCCGTCAAATTCATACATGGTCCCCATGGACAGCCTGCCTTCGCACAGCATAAACTGGTCACACACGTCCCCCGTCAGAAAGCCGGCCATAAAAGATTTTATGTGTTCTATCTCAATTGAAATCATATGAATCCTCTTTTCTGTTACGTTAAAAACGGACGGCTGCCTGCCGCCCGTCTTCATTGTAACTTGTATGCTTTGAGAATTCAACCGTTTCCGTTTAGTTATTCTGCGTACTGCCTGAAGCTCCGTCATCCGTCCTTTTTTCCAGTTTGACACTGAATGTTTTCTTCTCGTAAGTCCCCATTTGATTCTGCCGCTTTACAGCAACTTTTACTGTATCTCCGGCTTTTTTGCTTTCAATCTTGCTCTTCAGGCCCTCCATCGTAGAAACCGTGGCCCCGTCAAAGCTGATGATTACATCGCCGGCACTGATACCCGCCTTCTGCGCCGGTGAATTCCGGACAACCTGACGCACCAGCGCTCCCTGCGGCATATCCATCTGCGCTGCCATATCGCTTGATATGGTCTGACCTGATATTCCAAGGTAAGCCTGCTCGGATTTATCTACAGTTTTCTGCTTGATCAGCTGATCGATGATTGGTTTCGCCGTATTAATCGGAATTGCATATCCCATTCCCTCTACGTCTTCGGAAGAATATTTTACCGTATTGATTCCGATCAGCTCCCCTTTGCTGTTGAGAAGAGCTCCTCCGCTGTTCCCTGGATTAATCGCAGCATCTGTCTGAAGAAGCGTCATGGTTTTATCCGTCAGCTGCACTTCTCTGTTCAGCGCGCTGATATACCCGCCGGTGACTGACTGTCCGTATCCGAGTGCATTTCCTATGGCGATCGCCTGCTCTCCCACTTTCAGGTCATCAGAATTTCCGAGTGTTATGATCTTGATCTTTTTTAATGTGGCAGCTTTAATATCCTTTACCTTTACCGCGACAACTGCCAGGTCCGCGTCATTGTCTGTTCCCTTGATCGTACCGGATGCGCTGGTACCGTCTGTGAATCCGACGGATATCGACTGTGCATCGGCGATAACGTGGTTATTTGTGACAACCAGCAGGTACCCGTCTTTCTTACCGACGATAATGCCGGAACCTGCTCCCTCGCTCTCATTGTCCTGCTGCTGCCCGAAAAAGTTTCCGGAACTGGTCACATACTTGCTTGTGATAGAAACGATGGACGGCATGACGTTAGATGCCACTGTAGATAAATCTTCTTTTCCTGATGCCGTTCCCTTTGCCGAAGTTTTTGTTGTATTGGTCGTTGCCAGCTGTGTCCCTCCGTTGCCTATGCCCATTGCAGAAAACCCATACTGGACTCCCTGCATGGTGACTCCTGCGATCAGACCGAAAGCCACTGCGGCAGCCGCCAGCTTTGCGATCTTCCTGCCTGTTCTATTTTTGTTTCCTTTATTTTGATTTTGATCCGGCTGTGTATATTCTGTATTATTATAATTCATATCTTCGTACATAACCTGTATCTCCTTTCGTATTTAACCTGCTTAAATAGTACAAAATAAATGTGTAAAAAATGTGTTTTAAATGTTATAAAACTAAGAAAAACATAAGAAATAATTCCATTGTGCCTTTGCCCTTTTTCACTTATAATAAGTACAGTGTAATATTATCGTAAAGAGGAGAAAACAAATGATTAAGCAAAACCAAGCCTATTTAAACCGCCTGCATATTTTTATTGATGCGGTCTGTATTTATTTATCGGCTTTTCTGTCACATAAGATCCGCTTCGAATGGGGAAAGGATTCGTGGATCTCTAAGTTATTTTTCTTTGTGGGAAAGTACGAATTGGGATTTTCATACTATCAGAAGACGGTTATTATTACAATCATTATCCTTCTTTTATTATATACTTTTTTCGGCCTGTATACCCCAAAAAGATATCAGCGCGGAAGCCGTGAAATTGTAAACCTGTTGAAAGCAAATCTTGCCGGTCTGGGCATCGGGTCTGTTGCCATTGTCCTGACAAAACTGCAGAACTTCCCCCGAAGCCTCCTGCTTTTATTTTTCTCTGTTAATTTTATCATTGGAGTTCTTTCCCGCTTCACAATCAGAAAAGTGCTGAACAGCACACGGGAAAGCGGACGAAATTTAAAACATGTAGTCCTGGTCGGCTTCAGTACCTCTGCCGCCGCCTACATTGACCGCATCAAAGCCAATCCCCACTGGGGCCTCTATATCCACGGTATTTTTGATGATACCATCAGCGACAACTTTGAATACAGAGGGATCAAAAAAATCGGCTTGTTAAATGAACTGGAAGACTATTTAAGCCAGACTCCTCTGGACGAAGTTGCAATCACGCTGAATCTGGATGAATATGAGAAACTGGAAAAACTGGTGGCCATCTGTGAAAAATCCGGTGTTCATACAAAGTTTGTACCTGACTATTATAACTTTATTTCCACAAACCCATACACCGAGGATCTGGACGGTCTTCCCGTCATCAATATCCGCAATGTGCCTCTGACAAACGTTGTAAACCGTATTGCCAAGAGGACCATCGACATCATCGGATCTGCCTGCGCCCTGATCATCCTGGCTGTTCCGATGCTGATTATCGCACTGCTGGTAAAACGCAGTTCACCGGGACCGGTCTTCTTTGCACAGGAAAGAGTCGGGCTTGGCAACAAACCATTTAAGATGTACAAGTTCCGTTCCATGGGGGTTCAGGACCCGAAAAAAGAAGCAACTCAGTGGACAAGGCCAAACGACCCGCGGGTGACCCCGTTCGGAAAGTTTATCCGTCATACCAGTCTGGACGAGCTTCCCCAGTTTTATAATGTTCTGCGGGGAGATATGAGTCTTGTGGGACCCCGGCCGGAGCGTCCGCTGTTTGTAGAAAAGTTTAAGGAAGAGATCCCCCGCTATATGATCAAGCATCAGGTCCGTCCGGGCATCACAGGCTGGGCCCAGGTCAACGGTTTCCGCGGTGACACATCCATCCGCGGCAGAATTGAGCATGATCTCTATTATATTGAAAACTGGACCTTATCATTGGATTTTAAAATCCTGTTTCTGACCGTTTTCAAAGGATTTATTAACAAGAACGCTTACTAGGAGGTTTTTATGAGCGTAAAAGCAGACAAACGACGGCATTCCCCTATCCGCTGGATCTTTATCTTACTTTTCCTGATCGTTGTTCTGATTGGCGTGATCCTCGGGGTTTCCTACACGAAACTGGGCAAGATCAACTCCACACCAATGAATCAGAGCAAGCTGGTCACGGTCCATGAGGATGCCAATATGAAAGATTACACCAATATTGCCTTGTTCGGCATTGATTCTCAGACTGGAAGTATGTCGGACCGGGGCAACCGTTCTGATTCCATTATCGTTGTCAGCATCAATAATCAGACAAAAGAAATCAAGATGCTGTCTATCTACCGTGATACTTATGTGAGCGTCAACGGCCACTACACTAAGATCAATGCGGCGTATTCCATGGGAGGTCCCGAACTCGCTGTCAGTACCATCAATCGAAACCTGGATTTGAATATCACCCAGTATGCGACCGTAAACTTCAAAATTCTTGCGGACATCGTAGATGCCATCGGCGGAATAGAAGTAAAAGTCGATTCCTCGATATTAAAAAATCTGAACAGCTATATCGGTGACATGAACCGTTTAAACGGAGGCGACTCTCCCAAAATAAAAACCGGCGGATTGCATACACTGGATGGGAACCAGGCCGTTGCATATTCAAGAATCCGCTATACCGCAGGAGGAGATCTTGCCCGTGCCGGACGGCAGCGTGAAGTTCTTCAGAAGATCTTTGCCAAAGGCAAAAAAAATCCATTTGGCCTGATGGGTGCCATGGATAAGATTCTCCCACAGATCAAAACCAATATGGACCAGAAAGAACTGTTCTCTATGCTCTTATCGATCTTCCGGTATGACATTAAGGGTCAGAAAGGATTCCCGTTTGATCAGAAGGAATACAAATATCTCGGAGTATGGTATGGCTTCCCAACCACTCTGAAAGAAAATGCTGTCCGGGTACATCAATACCTGTTTGACACTGAAAATTATCAGGTCAGCGATGAACTGGGACGGATTAACCAGAAGATCATAAATGTAATCGGATATTAAAAAGAGGGTATTTCAAAGCTGCGCTGTGGCTTATGAAATACCCTCTTTGATTTTTATTTTTTCAATACCATCTTGTCATCGGCAGTTCATTATTTATCCCATTGGTAAATAAAAGCTGATGCAGATCAATAATACCATTCTGAAAGGTTGACGCACAGGCACAAAGATACAAATCCCACATCCTGGCAAATGTCTCTCCGAACCGTTCTTCGATCTCTCTTCTGTGCTCATTAAAATTCTTATCCCAGCACAGCAGCGTTTTATTATAATGCCTCCTCAGGCTTTCTGCGTCAAGTAAATAAAAGCGATACTTGGCGCTCAGACTGGTGATCTCCCGCAGACTCGGTATCACACCTCCCGGGAAAATATATTTCTTCATCCATGGATCTCCCGGATGTTCTTCCAGTGCACTGATAAAATGCAGGAGAAATACCCCTCCCGGCTTCATCGCCCTTTTGATACACTGGAAAAACAATTCATAATGATCCCGGCCCACATGTTCCAGCATACCCACGCTGACAACCCGGTCAAACTTTTTCCCGTACCCAGCAAGATCACGATAATCCATCAGTTCAGCATGCAGGTAATCCTCAAGTCCTTCTTCCCTGATCCTTTTTTCAAATCCCTGCTGTTGTTCTCTGCTCAGTGTAATCCCTGTGCCCCTGATTTTATATTTCTTTGCGGCCTCTATGAGAAGATATCCCCAGCCGCATCCAATGTCTAAAAGCTCCATACCTTCCTTCAGATAAAGCTTTTTCAGTATCCTCTGTGTCTTCTTTTTCTGTGCATCAAAAAGCGTATCCTGCTCATTCTCAAAATACCCGCAGGAATAGTTTAAAGTCTCATCCAGCCAGAGACTGTAAAAGTCGTTTCCCAAATCATAATGCGATGAGACGTCTTCTTTCTGCTTTCTTCTCCCCAGAGACGGAAACATGAGTTTCCTTAATACTCTGGTATCCACAGAAAAGTTTCCCATCTGACCGAGAAAATAGTACAGGGCCTGATACAGATCCCCGTCGATCTCTAAATCGCCCCGCATATAGGCCTCTCCCAGTGCCAGCGATGTACTTGTGATCATCTCTTTCAGATCCGGTTCTTTTTTGAAAATAATAGAAAATCTGGGATTTCCATGTCCGATTGTATACTCTTCTTCTCTGATTCTGACAAGAAACGGAGTCTCATCAAATCTGTCCAAAAAACGAAGAATTGCTTTTTCTTCCAGCTTCATATACTCTGCCACACCCTTTCTAACATCATATCCAGAGTATTGACAGATTTACAGCTTTTAAACGGTGGATGTCAAATCAGGAATATCGATTGTTCCAATGTATCTTCCGACTCTCTTATATTCCAGAGAATTGGTAATCAATTCATCATCAATGGTGCCGTTTAATGATCTCAGAAACTGGACGCCGTGTCTCTTAAAATAACGTCCTATGTATAAATATCCGGACCGAAGAAACATCCATATCTCTCCGTGCTTCGGCAGACGTCCATCCAGGTATTGAAAACCCAGAACTGAATTTCTGCAAAACTTCGGTTCCAGATTGCTTGTACGCACCCATACGAAAAATGTACATTCCCTTGTAAGCGGATTCTGTTCCACCCATACATCATGTACTTTCTGACTCCCATAGTCGGCCAGTCCATCCTCCACGCTGGTAAATTCAAAACACTTCATAGATTTTTTACCTGACGATGTCAGAGAAACCATTCTGTCATATTCCAAATTGATTACATATTTGATATATTCTTTTTGATGCGCCGGCAGCCGCTTGAACTTCTGAATATAATCCTCGTAACTGTATGACACCATCGGCTCCCTGCCGGAAAACTCATCCAGAGAACAATTTAAGGAGGACGCCACTTCTTCCATCGTATTATATCTGGGATTAGGTGTGATACCGCATACAATTTTTGATAAAGTTCCGATCGGAATCCTGCTGGCTTTAGACAGGTCTTCCACAGTAAAATTTTTTGACTGCATAATTTCCTTCAGTTTTTTATAATTCATCCGCTTAACCTTCCAAATATGGAATAAATCCATTGCTCCACAAGTTGACAATATTCCTCATTATTCTCTATAATGAACATGATTACATAATCTAAGGAATCAACATTATCTTTATGAGGGGAGTATATCATGCAAAACGAAAATCTTCAATTGGTACTGTCAGATGATACAATTTTACAAATTTCGGTCATCCATTCAAAGGATAGGGCACCTATATCTGACACCACATCTCACGTGATTCACATTAATCAGCTGTTAAATCAGACAGTTTCCGGAACCCAACACCTGGACCTCTCCGGAAAGATCAGCAAGCTTTTAAAACAGCTGGGCATCACCCCGAATCTGAAAGGCTACCTCTACCTGAGACAGGCAATTGAAATAGGAGTGCGGGATCCTTCGGTTTTTGACGGCATCACAAAACGTCTGTATCCGCATATTGCAGAGCAGAATCACACTACGTCCACCAGTGTAGAGAGGACGATCCGCCATGCCATCGACACTGTATGGAGCAAGGGAAACAAAGAATTATTCTGGAGCATAACTCAGACATGCACACTGGAACGTCCTACAAACAGTCAGTTTATCATTCAGCTTGCGGAATACTTTACAGAATATTAAACTGCTTTTCTTTCCATCAGGAGAACTGTTCGTCAAAACAGCCTGTATCCTTTTAATACATCAGGATACAGGCTGTCTTTATTCGTCATCACTCCAGGCTTCCCGGAATCTTTTCTCATATTCTTCCGCAAGCATCCGGCGAAAGTCAGGATGCGCGATCCGGATCAGCTTCTTTGCCCGGTTTCTTAAACTCTCTCCTTTTAATCTAGCCGCCCCATATTCCGTCACAATATAGTCAGCGTCATATCTGGATGTTGTAACCGCTGCTCCCTCGCCGATCACCGGCACAATCTTGGATATCCTGCCTTCTGCCGCCGTAGACGGCATCGCCATGATGCTCTTTCCTCCCCGGCTCATATTAGCGCCCCTCACAAAGTCAACCTGGCCTCCCACCCCGCTGATCTGTCTCCTGCCCACCGAAGCCGAAACAACCTGTCCCATCAAATCCACCTGAACACAGGAATTGACAGATACCAGACGTTCATTCTGTGCAATGACATACGGATCATTTACATAATCCACCGGATGAAGCTCCACTGCCGGGTTGTTGTCCGCGAAGTCATACAGCCTTCTCGTGCCCATAAGAAAGGTAACGATGCTTTTTCCGGCATGAAGACTTTTTCTGCGGTTTGTGATCACCCCGCCCTCATAAAGTTCCACAATGCCGTCTGAGATCATTTCCGAATGAATTCCGAGATCTTTTTTCTCCTTCAGGAACCCAAGGACAGCATCCGGGATGGCTCCGATGCCAAGCTGCAGCGTGTCCCCGTCTTCGATCAGGGAGGCACAGTTTTTCCCAATCGCCCTCTCGACCTCTGAAATCCCTGCAGGCGGAAGTTCGATCAGAGGAGTATCTGCCTCCACAATATAATCTATGTCACTTATATGAATAAAACTGTCACCCAGCGTTCTGGGCATAGAGGGATTGATCTGTGCGATCACCAATTCCGCCTCCATAGCCGCCGGTTTAGAATAATCTACAGATATCCCGAAACTGCAGTAACCATGCTCATCCGGAGGCGAGAGGTTTAGAAACACTGCATCTACGGGGAGAGTTGTCCGAAAAAGCTCCGGGACTTCTGAAAAATAAACCGGTGTTACATCCGCCCTGCCCTCTTTTGCGGCCTTCCTCGTAGAAGCTCCCAGAAAAAAACTGTTATGGCGAAAATGTTTCTCCATCCCGGGCTCACAGTATTTTGCTTCTCCCATGGCAACCATATGGACGATTTCCACATTTTCAAAAAGGGCTCTGTTTCTCACAAGGGCATCCGAGAGGACCAGAGATTCCCCTGCCGCATGAGAAAAAACAATCCGCTGCCCTGACCTGATATGAGAAACCGCCTCATCCGCACTGACCAGCTTCTCCCTGTACTCCGCTTTCCACGGCTTGTCCTTCTTATCTCTCATCATATCTCCTCTTAAATATCTCTCTGATCTCCTCTTTTGTCAGTTCCACATAGTTATTCTTTAAGAGTCTCTGCTGATTCTGTACCGTGCTCTCTGTAAATTCTTCGATTTGTACTTCTGTCATGCCATAGTCTTTCAGCGGCCTGGTCTCCATAAAGTTTGACAAAAGCTCCCGGAGTCTTAGAAATGCCGAGTCCGCCTCCCATCCAAACACATCCGCGATGGTCTGTCTCAGCTTTCTGATCTTTCCTCCCGGTTTCTTTAATTCATATAGCTCCATCACATCCATAAAAAACTGGTAATTGGCTTCTCCGTGAGGTACATGGAATGCACCTCCAATCGAGTAAGACAGTGCGTGGACAGCGGCACATCCCGCGTTCCCGAACGCAATGCCAGCATAGTTGGAGGCCAGTATATAGCTTTTCAAATTATTTTTTCTTGCCTCTCTTCCAGACTCCGCCATATCATGGTAACCGGACAGAATCATTTCTATGGCTTTCCCGGAGAACAGCTCCGTAGCCGGAGATGCTTTCGGCGACAGAAAGGATTCCACTGCATGGATAAAAGCGTCGATTGAGCTGGTAAGAAACACCTTATAGGGCAGTCTTTCTAGAGTTTCCGGTATCAGGACCGCACAGTCCGCATAGCAGGCATCTGCTGCCAGGCCTTTTTTCGTATGTCTGGATTTTATTTCGGCGATGGCTACATTCGTGACCTCGCTTCCTGTACCGCAGGTTGTGGGCACTGCGATCAGCTGTTTCTTTTTTACAGGCTCCTTTTCGCCGTCAAACAGCGGTGTGCTGCCGTCCGCCATATCCAATGCCAGTATTTTGCTGATATCCAGTATCGTTCCCCCTCCCAGTGCAAAGATCCTGTTATAATAATACTTCGACGTCTTCTCTTTTATCTGGTCGATCATCTCGTCGGATGGCTCTCCGTCTCCGAATTCCTCCTGAAAAATATAATTAGCGTTCACACCCAGCGGTTCCAGAAGCGGCTCATACAGATACCTGTTTGTCACCACCAGATCACTGTGGCCGATCTTAAATTCTTCCTGAAACTGTTTTACAGTGTCAAAATAAAATACCGTGGGCACCAGTCTCAATAACTGCATAGATTCTCCTTCCTATTCCCCCGCAGGAATTACCTGCGCTGTTCCGCTGATGACAACTTCATTGTCCTGGTTGACACAGGTTGTTTCCAGTGTTGCAAGCTCAAATGATTTCTTCCTCTCGATTTTCAGGACTTTGATCCTGGCAGTCACCCGGTCTCCGATCCTCACTGGCCTTTCAAAATTCAGCATCTGACTCAGGTACACGGTTCCCGGCCCCGGCAGGACACCGGCGATGGCCGCAGAGATAAAACCGGCTCCGATCATCCCATGAGCAATCCGCCCATGAAACCTGGTGCCTTTGGCATACTCTTCATCCAGATGCAGAGGGTTTTTGTCTCCTGATACTTCTGCAAATATTTCCACATCCTGCTCCGTTACATATTTATAAAAAAATCCCTCCTGTCCTACTTTGAGCATGGCCCCTCCTCTCTGCCTGACTCATGGAGCATGACACTGACCCTGTAATTCCCGGGTCTTGCGGCCTCCTCGAAGGCTTTCTGAATATCTTCCAGCGGATAACTGGCCTCGATCAGAGGCCTGACATCCACCACTCTCTGATTGAGCAGTCTGGCCGCTTCCAGAAAATCCTTTGTATCGCCCAAATATGTACCCAGAATCTCCATCCTTCGGTAATGTATGTCATTAGAACTAATCCCCAGCTCAGGGGCCGGATAAGCGGCTGCAAACATCAGCATCCGGCCGTCAAAATGTTTGAGCATGGCCGCCGCCTGTTCATTGGCTTTTGTAGCTCCGGCGGCCACAATGACAGCATCTGCGCCCCGGCCTCCTGTCATCTGCTTCACTCTCTCCACCGGGTCTGCGGCGCCGGCATCGATCACCTCAAATCCCATGACTTTAGCAGTTTTGATCTTCTTTTCCATCATTTCAGTGACGATCACTCTGGCACCGCACGCCCTGACTGCCTGAGCATTTAAAAGTCCCATAGTCCCTGCCCCGATGACTGCCACCGTATCCTGAGGGCTTACTCTGAGCTTTCCTATTCCCTTTGCTACGGTTGCCAGAGGCTCTAAAAAAGCCGCCTCCCCCGGACTTAATTCCGGATTCATTTTCACTGCTGCCGTAGCATTTCTTACCTGATATTCAGCAAATCCCATTCTTCCTTTATACCCGCCCTCATGAAGGTCATAGGAGCTCCGAATCACGCACTGGCTTTCTTCCCCTTTTCTGCAGTGTTCACATTCCCCGCAGTAGTTATTGGAGATGGCTACAAAATCCCCCGGCAGCAGCTCCACTACCTTGGCTCCGGTTTCCAGGATCACTCCCGCCCCCTCATGTCCGCCCGCCATAGGATAGCCCTGGTGTTCTCTCAGCCCCAGCCACTGTCCGTAATCAGCAGTACAAATATTGCAGGCCAGCTGTTTGATCAGTATCTGATGTTCTCCCAGTTTCGGCAGCTTCATTTCATGTACTTCAGCATGTCCCTTCGATGTCAGAACGCCGAACCTGAACGTTTTCACTGTATTTTTATCCATGATATTCCCTCCATCCCGGACATTTATGATAATCCGTGCTCCAAAGACATTTCCGGCAGTTTCTGCAGGATACGATCTCCCTTCCCTGTTTTATTTTTATTACCCATTCAGGATCGCAGAGCAGCGCTCTTCCAAGGGCCACAAAATCCGCACATTCCTG
>NZ_FR889191.1:115551-115754 GCF_000432215.1 Anaerostipes sp. CAG:276 | reverse complement strand
CCCTGCCGTATTCCGCCCACAGCGATTACAGGACAGCTCACTCTCTGTTTCATCTGCATGGCGCCCCAAATACGGATATTGAAGGGAAATTCGTCAGGAGGATTCTCCATGGTCCTCTCATCCATAAAGCCCGTAGACCCGAAGCCTGTGGATACATGCAGGAAATCCATGCCGGCTTTTTCAAACGTCCCCGCCATAAATGC
>NZ_FR889191.1:79892-115508 GCF_000432215.1 Anaerostipes sp. CAG:276 | reverse complement strand
CGTCAAATCCGAGGCGGACGGAAATGAGAAAATTCTCACCGCAGCTATGCCGGATGCCCTCCATGATATCAAGTACAACCCTCATTCTTCCTTCGATGTTTCCCCCGAACCGGTCTGTCCTATGATTGACTGTCGGAGATAAAAATGCATTCAGAAAATAAGAATGAGCGCAGTGAAGCTCGACTCCGTCATATCCGGCAGCCCTGGCCCTGACAGCAGCCTCAATAAACTGCTGTTCTCTCAATAGGATTTCGTCTTCACTCATTTCGTCTGCCGTATATTCTCTTCCCCTGAGTGTCCCATGAAATGCGGACGGGGAGGCAGGCCTTCCCGATACTGTCCGTATGCCCGCATGGTGAAGCTGTGAGAGTATCGGAACTTTAAACTTGTGTGCTGCGGACACCAGCATTCTGTGCCCCTCCATCTGATCCTCGTTCCATATACCTGTCTGATACTCAGAAAGCCTTCCGTCCTCTGCCACACAGGCTGCTTCCGCGATGATCATTCCGATCCCGCCCCTGGCCCTGGCCTCATAGTGGGAGATCAGCTCATCCGTGATTATGCCGTTCTTAACCCCATAGCCGAACGTCACCATGGGTGCCATTAGAAATGCAGACGTAATTGTCTTTCCCTTTATCACTGTTTGTTTCTGATACATCAGGTCCCTCCGTCCTGGCTAAAAACAGCCGTATACCTTTTTTGGGTTTTCAACAAAAATGGTCCGGATTTCATTCTCTGTAATTCCGCCCGACTCCTTAAGCCTCGGAATAAACTTGTTTAAAATATACTCAAGACCCGGTCCGCCGCCGTTGGCCCTGAAATAATTGCTCCTGCCAAAGTCCGCGCTGATCAGAAGCCTTTCCAAATAACCTTCTTCCATCAGATCCAAAATCATATCAATGTTAGTCTGGACCGGATAGCGGTAAACTCTTGCGATGTTGTCCACAGACAGGAAGCTTCCCATAGAAGCAATTTTCTTATATTCATCGGGATCCGGATTCCGGTCCATATGTCCGAGCACTACTCTGGAGAGATCCGCCTGGCAGCGGTCCAGAAGTCTCAGAATTTCTATCCCCATCATCCCTCCGTGATGAATCCAGATTGGGGCATTGGACTTCTGCTGTGCCCTGGCGGCAGCTCTCAGACACTTCTCTTCCCTCGGATGAATAAACCGGGGAGATACCGCACATTTTAACTGTCCTGCCCGGATCTCCGTTCCGTCCATGCCTTCCTCTATCTCTCTTATAAACAGTTCTGCCAGCTCCTCTGTGCTGATATCATCAATAAAATCCGGGTTGTGGTCAAACAGATAAAATCCGGCGGTGGCAATCAGATGCACTCCGCTCTGCCTGCTTGCATAGACAAGCTTTTGCGGGTCTCTTCCGTAATCGGCAGCCGTTCCCTCCACAATAGCAGACCCGCCGGCTTCGGCAAACAGGCGAAGTTCTCTTATGGAACCCTCTATATCCGTAATTGCCAGAGTAGGATCCTTTTCTGCTGTATACGGATTGCAGCAGACATGTTCATGCGTATAGGTAAACCCCATTTCTTCTGCGTCCACATCTCCGAGGACAGTTCTCACACAATTCATAGTATCCGCCTCCTTTCTACCGTTTCCAAACTCGGAGCAGCGGCTGTTTCCATATATAGTTGAGCAGATCTTCCACTATCATCTCAGATGCCCATTTTTTAGAATCTGTGCTGATCCCAGCCATATGCGGCGTCAGAAGAACGTTGTCCATCGTAAAAAACGGATGATTTTTCGGCGCCGGTTCATCCCACATGACATCCACCGCGGCAAACGCAATCTTTTTGTTCTCCAGAGCCTCGATCAGCGACCTCTGATCCACTACGGCAGCCCTGGACGAATTGATAAAATAGGCGTCCTCTCTCATGGCATTAAACCATTGATCATTGATCATGCCTTTCGTCTCCGGCGTCACACTCAAATGGACACTGACGAAATCACATGATTGCAGCATCCGGATCGGATCTTCATATTTTTTCGCGCATACCGCATCAAATATCTCCTGGGGCTGAAATGGGTCATAAGCAGCAACTTTCATCCCCATGCCGGAACAGATCTTCGCCACGTTCTGTCCGATATGGCCCAGTCCGACGATGCCCACTGTCCGGCCGTATACATCGATTCCCCACGGATAGGAGGATCTCGGATTCTCTCTGTCCTTAAACCGCCAGATCACATCCTTTTTATCCGGCACATCGTAAATATCTTTTTCATCCGCCAGAAATCTTCCAGACCAGAGGCCGTGATAGGTAAAAGAAATCCTCTTACAAATATCCAGCATCATGCCCACGGTATATTCCGCAACCGAATGTGCATTTCTTCCCGGCGCGTGGATAACCGGAATCCCCAGCTCTTTTGCAGTCTTCGTGTCAATATTGTTAGGCGTAGCCCTTCCGCAGCCGATCAGTTTTAACCCTTTTTCTTTGAGTTCCCTGATCACTCTTTCTGTCACCGGATCAGTATAAAACAGTACCGCCTCACAGCCAGAACATTCTTCTATGATCTCTTCCTCTGTGGGAAGGATATCCGTGGCCGTCCACGGAAGCATTTTCACATCACAGCAGGACTCCAGCTCTTTCAAATGTTCCGGCCAAAGTTCCATACTCACGGCAGCTTTTATTTTCTCCATGTTGTCTCCTCTCTCATTCCAATGCTTTTCCTTCGCTTCCAAACGTTTTCATGTATGTTTTTAAAATATGTTTATAGGCTTCTGCCCCCGCTGCCAGTGCCTGGTTGGCATACACCGTCCGGTTTCCGGTATAGATAAGTTTTCCCTCATTATCGAACAGCGGATCGTTTTCCTCTTTAAACTTCCGCACCCCGATTAAGTATTCCGTGGAAAGATCCGTAGACAGATTGATCTTCTGTATTCCAAGGGTGATAGCCTTCTTCAGCTTTTCCTCTCCCGTATTAGAACCTCCGTGCAGCACGAAGGGCACGGATACTTCTCTGCTCAGCTCAGAGAGCAGCTCAAAGTTTAAATGAGGTTTTCCCCTGTAAACTCCATGGGATGTTCCCACCGCCACGGCCAGGCAGTCCACTCCGGTTTCTTTCACAAAGCCAGCGGCCTCCTCTTTCCTGGTAAGCCCGCTGTCCCTTGTCTCTTCATACTCTGCTCCTTTCCCCACGTGTCCCAGCTCTGCCTCCACCGTAACACCGACTGCGTGAGCCGCCCGCACAGCCTCTTTCACTGCTTTTACATTCTCTCCATAGGGAAGTGTGGATTTATCCAGCATGACAGAGGTAAAACCGCATCTCAGGGCACGCTGAACATCCTCATACTCTTTCCCGTGATCCAGATGCAGGGCTGCGGTTACCTCCGGGTATTTTTTCTCATACATCCGTACCGCCATGGCCAGCTCCTCCATCTGCACATAAGGCGTGCAGGCTATGATCACCGGAGCCTTCATTTCCGATGCGGCCGCAAAGCACGCTTCCACCGTTCTCCCCGTAAAAACATTTGCTGCAGCTACCGCATATTTCCCATCTTTTGCTCTCACGAGCAATTCCCTCATTGAAACTAACATGCCAAAACCTCCCTTTCTCTCCTTAAAGGAACGGGACCGCCCGGTCTCCCTGACAATCCCTTTCCAGCGAACTATATAGAAAATATTTTGGTATCTTGTATTGTCTTCCGTCTAGAACATTCCGGAGAAGAAGGAAACAATCTTATGTATGATGTATCCGACCCATTCCTGTCCTACACAAAATCCTGATATGGTAGTTCCGGCCTCAAACTTAAATCCTACGCCGGCAGCCATCTGTGTGATCAGCGGTGCCAGGTCTGTCGCAATCCACAGGCCGATGCAAAGTGTCAGCACCGCAGCAATCAAGGCCCTGAAAGAGTTTCTCTTTGTGCCGATGACAACACCGATCATCCAGTATGGAAGGGCGGTAAGGTCTGTAAACGGAAGAAATCTGTTTCCCGGAAGAATGATTGCCAGTCCAAGCACGATCGGCACAGTGATGATTCCCATAGTGATAACGTCCCTGTCCCCGAGAAGCATGCAGTAATCCATAGCAATGTTGAATTTTCTTCCCGGAAATCTGGTGTTCATAAAGTCTCTGGCCGCATCCGTAAGAGGAGCAAGCCCTTCCATCATGATGGAAACCATCCTCGGAAGCAGGAACATGGCAGCGGAAAGTCCGACTGCTACGACCAGAGCCGCATCCCATTTATATCCTGCGAGAAAGCTCATGATACCTCCAAGCAGAAATCCCAAAATCATCGGTTCGCCGAAAAAAGAGATGCTTGACGGCAAATTTCCAAGGTTAAAAGAAATTTTGTTTAAACCGGGGATCTTATCAATGACCCAGTCCACACCTCTGGCGAATAACAGCTGAAGCGGGAATCCCTGTGTGGAGAAGGTCAGGCCGGCCATCTGTTCTCCTGCAAAGTCGGTGATCACCTGCTCCTGTCTCTCTCCTAAGATCGTATTGACCATCATAAACAATGTACCTACGACAATACCCAGAATGAAGTTTCCTGTGACAAAGTAAGATACAGTTCCGATCAGAATAAAGTGCCAGTAGTTGAAGATGTCTACATTCAGCGTGTGAGTGATCTTAATTGCCAGGCAGATCACATTGACTATAAGGAATGTCACGATGGATGCCAGCACAAAGGTTCCGCTTCCGAAAGCAATGCCCGAAGCCGCAGGCCATCCTACATCCGTGATATCCAGGGCCAGTCCCCAGTTTGCCTGCATGGCTTTTACAAGGCCTCCAAGATTGTCGCTTACCAGGCTGATTGCAAGACTTATGCCGGTAAATCCGATTCCTACCGTAAGTCCGGCTCTCAGCGCATTTTTTACCTTCATCCGGAAGACCACTCCCAGAAGAAAGATAACGATCGGCATAATAACAGATGCCCCAAGACCTAAAATCGTATTGATAACGCCCATATTCCATCCTCCTTTTCATTTGTTATGAAATACTTTTTAAATATTCTTCCATTTCATCAAAAAACTGATTTTTCCCAATACCAGTTAGCAGGGGAACCCCTGACATGACTTTAATCTCACCCACATTTCTCACAGATTCTAAGGAAGTTGTGGAAACAATAATGGTCGGTTTCACGTTGTCGATCAATCCCGACATCTCATTTACTCCGCAGGTCCTGACTTCAACATTCACTCCCCGGTCTGCCATCCCCTGCCGGATGGAAGTTGCCACATGAGAGGAAGTTGCAATTCCGCTGCCGCAGGCAGACAAAACCTTAAATACTTTTGCCATAATTTTTCTCCCTTCTTTCGATGTTTAAGTGTTTATTCCTATTTTTGTATGTTCTAAAATTTCTGCTATTTTCTCAGGTTCCTGCTCTTTCTCCAGCTGTTCCATCGCCTCCTTATCAGAGAAAATTGATATGATCTTCTGCAGCAGTTCCAGCTGCTGCTCTGTCTTCTGCAGTACCAGGTTAAAAATAAAACGAACGTCGACTGTGTTCTGATCATTCACCATTTCATGAAATTCTACCGGCCTTCTAAGCTTGGCAACGGCTATACACGGCTTTATCACGTGGTCAGGCTCCGTATGGGGCAGAGCCACCGCAAACGGTTTGGTACAAAGTCCGGTGGGGAATTTCCGTTCCCTTTCCAAAAGCATATCCAGATATCCTTCCTCCACATATCCTTCTTTCTTTAAATGTCCTGCCATCTGCCTTAAGGCATCCTGGAAATCCTTTGCATCGACATCACACAGAATCAGCTTCGGACAAATCAACTCTTTTAAATTCATATGCTTTCTTTCCTTTCTCTATAAAATCGGAAGTCTGTCTTTAAACTGAGCCAGGTTTTCGGAACCCAGCAGCTTCCTTACCAGACCCTCATCATCCACCAGGCGCACCGTCAAGTCAAAGAAGCTGTTTAAATACTTCATATCTTCCTTTTTCACTGCCAGCATAAAGATCAGCTGTGCTTGACCGCTGCCCCATAAAATGGACTGATTCAGAATGCCCACGCTGATAACCGTCCTCTTTGCACATGCTTCGATCGGATGAGGCATAGCAATCTTATTTCCAAAGATTGTAGAGGCCACCTGTTCTCTCATCAGCGTCTTTTCCGCGAAATCCTCTCCGGCGAAGTCAAGCCTTATGAGATGTTCTGACATTGTCCGGATAACTTTTTCCGGCGTCTCAGCCTTTAGATTATAAAAAAACAGTTCTCTGTGAAAATAATCTTTAATGCTCCTTGGAAGCTGGTCATACATCAATTCTTTACGCATCTGCAGAAGCCATTTATTGATCTCCCTCTGATCTTTTTCGTTCAGCAGAGGCGAAATCTGTATTTTCGGTACCTGAAAGTTTTTCAGTACCTGTTTTGATTCTGTGGTAATCAGAAAAGTAGGTTTTAATTTTTCTATCTCATTGACTGCATAGATAGAGAAAGGACCTTCAATATTGCAGATGTCACCGTAAATCGCCTTCAGTCTTGTAGTCAAAAGCCTGCTTGTCCCATAATTCATTCCTGTGACGACTGCAATCGTAAAATCTTTCGGAGATTTTTTTCTCTCCATCCTCTCCACCGCACTTCCCAGATAAGTGGCCACATATCCCAGTTCATTTTCATTCAGCCTCACTCCGAACACATCGTAAAACCGCTCGTATAGAAACAGAGACATATCAAACACAAAGGGATATTCTGTCTTTAAAAGCATCAGCACCGGATTGGTGCTCTCCGGCTCCATCCTGATTCTTTTTAATGTATACCGGATGTGGGTCACAAGCCCTGCCTTCAGCTCCTGATCATCCGTAAGATCCAGATGAAATTTGTTTTTAATGTCATTTAAGAGTTCATTGACCACAAATTCATAGTGGGACTGCTCGGGTATCGGCGCCGGCCTGACCTCTGCTTCACTTCCGATCAGCCGAAACAGAGAAAGCTGAACCGCCAGATCCACCAGTTCTTCCTCATTTAATTCTGTGGAGAATTCTTCTCTGACTTTCCCTGAAATGGTCTCCGCAAGTGTCCAGTTGATATCCTCTGATGTCAGAATATCTTTTGTTTTATTCTTATATTCATACCCCATATGGACTCTTGTAAGTTTAATCGACAGATAAATAACCAAATGAAGGATATCCTCCGCTGTCATGGAAATTTCATTGTCCGCCAGTGCATTCAGCACGCAGTTCATCATTTTTTCCGGTATGTCAGCCCCAAAATAATCGTCATAATTCTCAATCATCAGATAATCCGGGTCCGTCCGGTCTACCATCAGTTCCTTCAGAAGAAATCTTCTCGTCTCTTCCTCCCCGTAAGTCCATATCTTTCTCCCGTTCCTCTTAACATACATTGGTGTCGTGCGGCTCTCCAGCATAGCTTTGATCTTAAAAATCCCGCTTTCCAGGGTCGTCCGGCTGACGAACATTTCTTCCTCCAGCTCATCCACATCCTCCGGTTTCTCTTCATCCGCCTGAAGAAGTCTGATCCCAAGGGCACGCATCCGCTCCTGCGGTGTCAAAGGCACATCCATACCATCCCACAGCAAAGATTCCAGCTCCCCCTGCCTCTCTCCCCGCAGCCGGTAGCCCTCCTGTCTGGAAGATTCTATATAACAGCCCACGGTTTTCAGCCAGACATTAATTGCTGCAATATCCGCCCGGATGGTTCTCGGAGTCACCGCCATCTCCTCAGCAAGTTCCTTCCCTTTTACCCAGCCGTCCAAAGACATTAGCTTTTTTAATATCTTCTTTTGCCTTGTCGGCAGTCCTATCATTGCTATCACCCTCTCATTACTGTTTTTTTTATCTTATCACCTCAGTTCCGCTCATCCTTCAGGTATTTTTTTCCACTCTTTATAAATTGTCTCTCTTATTCTAATCCAAGCTTCTTTACTGCCCGGTCATGCATGATCTTATAGCCCGATTCCGGTAAAGGCTTCATTTTTCCTGCCACATAGGTGTAATATGCTATCTGTGAATTTTCCTCTACATATTCTGCAATGCTCATCGCCTGGGAGACATTTCTTCCCGCAGCGATCAGACCGTGATTTTCCAGTAAACACACCACATTGTGGTCGCCCATAGCCTTCACTGCCGCTTCTGCGATCTCCTGCGACCCCGGTATTTCAAACGGTGCCACTTTCACCGGAGAATACGGTGCAGAAGCAGCGGCCACCGCCGGAAGCTCTTCCACCAGAATCGACATGGCGGTGGCAAAAGGAGAATGTGTATGTACGACCGCTTCCATCTTTACTTTATTCAGAAAAATCAGGCGGTGCATCGGTGCTTCTGTGGACGGTTTGCATTTTCCCTCTGTCCATTCCCCTGTGGCAAGATCGATCACCGGCACCATATCCGGTGTGATCTCCTCATATGGTATCCCGCTGGGTGTAATCACCATGACCCCCTCTTCTCTGCAGGCGATCGAAACATTTCCCGAAGTCCCATGGATCAGCTTCTTGTCACTGCACTCGATAGCAGCTTGAATGACCTTTTCTCTCTCTCTTTTTCCATAGTTTCCTCCTTGAATTCACAATTTTTTATCTCTATAAATCACAGCGTATTTCATTTTTGATGACTTCTCCTCCCGCATGGGAGTTCAGCGCATCCAGACACTGTTCCAGGGGATATGTATCATTTACAAAAAGATCCTCGCTGATAATCCCTCTTTCAATGAGTCTGAATGCCTGTTCCTCAAGCTTCGGTGTCGTATGGTAGACTCCCTTCACTGTCAGCTGGGAGTAATGAAGAAGTGTCGTGTCCACCGTGATCCGGCTTCCTCCCCTGCATCCTCCGAATTCAAGGACAGTCCCGGCTTTTCTGACCATGTAAAGATTTTTTTCCCAAACCTCGGGGACCCCGGTAGCATCGATCGCTATATCAACACCTCTTCCGCAAGGAGTCAGCCCTTTGACAGCCTCCACTACATCCTCTGTTTCAGAAATGTCAATAGTAACGTCAGCACCCAGTTCCCTGGCCACCCCAAGGCGTTTTGCATTTTTATCTGTGCTGATAACATAAGCGCCCCGGAGTTTAGCAAGCTTTGTCATCATAAGCCCCAGTGGACCCGCCCCGTTGATCACTACAGTATCCATCAGCTGAATATCTGCATCTGTGATTCCATGGACCGCACTGCCCAGCGGTTCCAGTAGCGCAGCAGAACGGAAGGAAATATGGTCCGGAATATGAAACACATTCTCTCTCACGATGGCCGCGGGAAGAAGCCGGTACTCCGCCCAGGCACTCTTTACCATGGTCAGATCCTCACACATGCTGTGTTCCCCGATCTTACAGTAGTAACACTTATTGCACGGAGCAGAATTGTGAGGTGCGATCCTGTCTCCCACTTTGAAGCCGGTTACTCCCTCCCCTACTTTGGCGACAATTCCGGCACTCTCGTGTCCAAAGATCAGTTTCTGCCCTTCTTTGAATTTCGGATATCCTCTTTTATACTGCTTCAAGTCCGTTCCGCATGTCAGCGCCGAAATATTCTTCATCAAAATTTCCCCCGGCCCCGGCTCAGGGGTTTCCACGTCTTCCATTCTTAAATCATTTGGTGCATAATATACAGCCGCTCTCATATGTTTCTCCTCCTTTTTTACTATATGGTTCCTCTTATCTTGTCTCAAGAATACCATGCCCCTTTCTTACCCCTCAACCAGACTATTTCCCATCAGATAGGAAAGACTTTCATGCATTAGCGCAGTACTCTCTAAACAGCGAAAGAAAAAAAGCTGATCCTCCGTTTCATCTACGGAGAATCAGCTTTTCGCTGTCTCTTTTTCTGCATATGAAATTTTCAGCCTGCGTATCATCTACAAAAACTGCATCTTTTCAAGAAGCGCCCGGCCCACTTCTCTCTGTCCTCTTTTACAATAAAAAAGATCCCTGACTTTTTTTCTGTCTGCTTTAAAATCATCAGTTCCCGAGACGATCTGCCGCATGCCTTCCATTAATTCATCGAAGGTCCCGGCCTTGATCCCCGGTGTCACTTCATCATAAGGAAAATACATCTCCCTGTCCTTTTCAATATAGCTGTCATAATCAAAATCATAGAAAATAACCGGGCGGTCCAGCAGCAGATAGTCAATATATGTGCTGGAGTAATCGGTGATCAGTATATCCGTTTCTATCAGCAGCTCCTGAATATCCAGCGAATCCTTTGTCATATCCACAATATTGGAATAATCCGAAAGATCTGCCTCCTCATGAATATGATAAAAATGTCTGCGAATGATAAACAGGATCTGATGATCCCGGCAGAATTCATCCAGCTTTTTTAAATCAAAATGCTCCCTTAAAGGAAACGGAATCTTTCCTTCCTGCCGGTGTGTAGGTGCGTACAGAATCACGTTTTGACCTTCAAGCCGCTTCCTCAGTTTTTCATTCACCGGAAAAAGATGTTTATCGTCGTAGAAAAAATCATTCCTGGGCTGTCCATAAGTAAGGATCTGCTCCGCCGGACGGCGGAACGCACTCTTATAAATCTCGGAAAAAGTCCGGCTCGTAGCCACCACATACTCTCTTCCCAGAGGAAACTGCTGAATCTTACGCCGGATCTTCTGTCCCCTGCTGTCCCAGTCTTTTCCCTTGGTATCATCATATCCAATCTTCTTAAGCGGAACTCCATGCCAGACATTCAAAAATACGGCTCTTCCGAGAAATGCATGATTCAGATCACTGATTCCATTGCACATCACCGCATATTTCGCCCTGAGCTGACAGAGAATCCCCTTCCGTTCAGAAAACAGGTAAGCCTCATAACCTAACTCTCTCACTTCCCTGACAACACGTGGATTTTTCGTGATCCAGACCGGCCGGATTCCGTCCATCTGATTTGCCTCAATAAACAGATATTTAGGATTGTCGGCAAACTGCTGTCCGAGCCATGCGCCGAATACCCAAACCTTTCTGCTCCTGGGCCAGAGACACGACAAGTACATCACAATATATTTCAGTATAAGCTTCATACCACTTTTCATCTCACCCTAACCCCACAACCACTGCATCAGCTTACGGATATTTCCTTCCTTCAGAACCTGATGATTCCGGTAAAAGAAAAGTCTGCGCATCTTGCCTTTATAGTATAGATTCCCATAAGTTTTCAAAAGATTATATTCATCCAGGCCTTCGATCTCTTCCCCATAGGTTTCTACAAATCCCTGGATCTGTTCCATAGATTTGATCATCTGCTTCCGGTAGGACTCTTTGCCCTCCTTGAGCCTCTGCATCAAAAACACGGGATTCTTTGAATTCTTCGCTCCCACGGAATTATTTCCATGCTGCCTGTAATACATGGTCGGTTCATTGACAAAACCAATCCTTCCGAAAATCTTGGCGACAAGAGCCGCCCAGTAATCGTGCATCAGTATTTTACCCATAGGAAGCGGCTGCAGGAAATACTTCTGAAGTGCCCGGTTGATCATTGCCGTGCATCCGGTCACAGAATTCTGTACAATCAGCTGATTTAATGCAATTCTTTTGGGCAGGTTTGCATACTGGAAGAAGGATTCTGCGATCATCTCCAGATTTTCGTCTACCACTGAAAGATCCGTGTGTACGAGGATCGGTGTATCTTTCCCATACCGTTCCTCCATGGCCTCCATCTTCTTCATCGTCTCATAAATTTTATCCCGTTTCCACACATCATCCTGGTCACAGAACATAAAATACGGTCCGTGTGCATTTCTCAGAAGATTGATAAAATTGTTCCTGGCACTTCCTGTGGCAGGCTCATTCTTTATGATTTTTACCTGATCCGGATAGCGTGTTCTAAAATCCTCCAAGATGCCCAGAGTCCCGTCACAGGACCCGTCGTCTCCTGTGACAAGCCTCCAGTTTCCATATGTCTGGGAAGCAATGGATTCTAATTGAGCCTTCAAATAATCCTCTCCATTATATGTTGCTAATAGAATTGTAACCATAGCCCTACCCTCCTTTTATTTGAGCAAACACAAGCTATCGTCCATTTTTCTGAATTAATTCCACAATTTTTTCGGAAGCGTGTCCATCATCTATATGGTTGAACTTTTGACGATATGCTTCATTCTTTTCCGTCCAAAGAGAAGTATCATACTCCTTGATATCCTCAATTAATTGTTTTGTGTCCTTTGATATCGGTCCAGGTGCTTCCTTCGCAAAATCAAAATAAAAACCACGAAGATTTTCTCTATAATCTTCTAAATCATAGGCAAAGAAAAACATTGGCCGTTTCAATAAACTGTAATCAAACATTACAGAAGAATAATCTGTTATTAACATATCAGAAACTAAATACAGCCATGCTATATCCTTTGTTTCATCAAATGTATAAACAAATCCTTTATAGGGTCTCCAGTCTATTTTATCAGAAACTAAGTAATGATATTTTACAATAAAAATATAATCATCTGATAGCTGTTCCCTGGCCAGATCAAAATCTAACTTTGAGGCAAATTTATATTTCCCCTCTCCTAAGTATTCATTATCCCTCCAAGTAGGCGCATATAAAATAATCTTCTTATCCAACGGCAGTCCCAATAATTTTTTATACTTATTAATTTCTTCCTTATTATTATCACGGATTAAGATATCATTTCGGGGATATCCTATCTGCAAAATCGGCCTGTCCGTAAAAGCAAAACAGGATTTGAATATTTCTGTGGAAAAAGCATTCTGAGAAATAAGATAATCCCAGTCAGCGCAGGTTTTTCGAAACTTCTCATGATAATCTTTAATATCTGTATTGCCACCCATATCCATCTTATTCATATCTAAGGCCAGTTTTTTTAATGGTGTCCCATGCCATGTCTGAATATAGTCTACTTTCTTTTTCTTCCGGAAATACAATGGCTGCCGACTATCAAATACCCAAACGCCTGCACGCATTAAATACCAGAAATATAGGAAATAGTTATTGCGAATTTTTTTACATTTTCCTGGAACCTCTATATCTGTATCAAAGAAAAACCAAATGCAGTGATATTCTTGATCCAGTCCCTGCCGAACCATTTCCTCATAAATATATCTTGGGTTCCCTGTATAATTTCTTCCATTGCTGCTCTGAAAGATAATTATCCTTTTGTCTACAGGAACCAAATAGGTCAAAACTTTATATATCTGTATCGTCAGCTCTTTAATAAATTGTTTCACAAAAATACCTTCTTCTTTCTATTTTCTTAATTCAAAAAACGAATTTACACGATTTTTTGTATCAAACAGCATATTGTACTGAAGAATACGATACTCATTTATTATATCATAATACGGCGAATTCTTATCTTTAATCTGATAAAACTTCCCATTTGCTCCCCAATATCCGTTCGACGTAATTGTTGGAACTTGTTCTCGAATTTTATTTAAAAATTTCTGATAACCAGTCATTTCTGCCCCAGCTGCATCTAACATAATACTTTGTATATAATTCATACTGGATTTTTTTATATATTGTTTATCAATATCATAGTTGGCCCAAATAACAAAAGGTACCTGGTAACGTTTCATCATATCCTCACTAGACCACTTTTCATATTCTCCATTCGTAATTTTATTTAGAAAACTATCCTTCAGTCTTGGCTGATGATCTCCCAGGAATAAAACTACGGTTGGTTCTTTTTCCCGTTTAAAGTATTCCACAATCTGCTTTAAACTGTCATCAGAATATTTAATCAAATTCAGATAACGGTTTGCCTGGTCATCATATTTGCTTTTTTCAATCTGTATAGGCTGTTTAAAATTATCCCAATCCTGATCATACGGACTGTGATTCTGAATCGTCATATTATACATAAAAAACGGGGCATCGCTTTTTTTACGTGATTTCTCATATTCTGAAATTACTCTGTCTATATCAGCTTTATCAGATATATACTCCCGCACTCTTTCCACATTTTCCGGAAAATCAAATTTAGATAAAAAATCGCTAAACCCTAAATATTTATATACTGTGGGCCGATTATAATTGTATGGGTTAAAAGGATGAAGCGCCTGATTCCCTGTATACCCATTCAATTTTAAATTACTTACTAAAGACGGGGTATCTCCATGGATATATAGCTGGAACGCAGTTGTTCCCTGCGGCAAAAATCCAAGAGTATCTCCTGTCAGCAGTTCAAATTCTGTATTTGCTGTCTGGCCTCCCACAATAGACGCATATGTGTATCCATATACACAGTCCTCTCCTTTGACCAAACTGCGGTAATATGGCATATAATCCTGATTTGTCTTAAAGTCTCCTAAAACTTTAATATCAGCAAATGTTTCATTTACAATGGTAATGATATTCGGTGTCTTCGGTTTCTTTTTCTGCTTCTCTGTTTCATTCTCATATTTTGAAATTATTTCTCTTACTTTCGCAACACTGTAGCCTTCCGGCTCATCCACGATGCAGTATCCAATACTTCTAATAAATGTCGCTGCCGCCCCATATTTCTGGTAACTTTCCATTGGTCGGAACATTCGGATATTTATCTTATTCTTTTCCATGAAATCCGTATACACCATTTTATTAACAAATACCGCACTGCAGATGATCGTCATTGTTAATGCAGCAGCACGCAATGAGACTGTTTTAAAAACTTTATTATGTTCTAATTGGAGAATTAAATAAAATAAGCCGACTGCAGCAAAAATTGCCATCAGCTGCAGATAGGATAATTGTATCGTATAATCATTCATAACGCTGGTTGCAGTCTTTATAGTCAACATATCCGGAGCCATCATCGGGATTCCCCGCAGCTCATACACAATAAAAACTGCAAAACCCAATGCTATACTCAACATACTCGTAATCAGACTCGCTGCTGCTATACGATTTGTAATAAACAGCAGCAAAAGATACACCAGTACAACTGATCCAAGACTAATTGCAATCCATAGAGGCTCTTTATGAAAAATATCCGTAGGTGCAACCGCACATTTTGCTTCATTCACAATCCATTCAGATACAATCCATGCATAGATAGGTGAGACAGCTGCTAAAATAACACTGAATATATGATCGATTTTTTCCTCTAATTTAATCTTAAAGACAGAAAGAAAGATAAGAACTGCAAATGCACAGCTTGCTAATACAAATCGCTTCATAAAAAAATCATTTTCTACAGCGTACAGTTTTTTCACAGATATAAAATATCCGAATAACAGAACTGCAATGACAATTTTAATTACTGCCGTTAACTTCTTCTTTTTCTCCTTTCCCGCAAATACACATTGAATCTCAAAATTTAGCATAACTCTATATCCTTTCGCGTTATCGCGTCATAAACAAAAGAAGAATTTCTCCAATTATAAATTGATGAAATTCCTCTTAAATTTTATCTCTGTTTATCATTTTCCTTATTTTGATTTCGCTATTGACTGGATATATTCCATTACCTGACCTCTTAATTCCGGACGGTCCAGCGCAAAATCAATCGTTGCTTTAATAAAACCAAATTTATCTCCAACATCATAACGGATACCTTCAAAATCATAAGCATATACTGCCTGTGTATCGATCAAACGGCAAATAGCATCCGTCAATTGTATTTCTCCACCTGCACCGGCACCCTGATCCTCCAATAATTCAAAAATTTCCGGAGTCAGCACATAACGGCCCAATACAGCCATCCGGCTCGGTGCCTCTTCTTTATTTGGCTTTTCTATTAAATTATCAAGCTTAACTGCTCTTCCATCTGCCGCCACATTCTTATTTGGAGCCACAATTCCATATTTGTTCACTTGATCTTTTGGTACTGTCTGAACTCCGACAACAGAAGCCTTATGTCTCTCATAAGCATTGATCAGCTGTTTTAATGCCGGTTTACCTCCTTTATTTACAACAACATCATCCCCTAAAAGTACGGCAAAAGGCTCATTTCCAATAAAAGACTTCGCACACAGTACAGCATGTCCCAGCCCTTTCGGCTCTTTCTGACGTACATAATAAATATTTGCCAAATTGGCAATATCATTGATCATCTTTACCTGAGCAGTTTTCCCGGATTCTGTTAATCGTGCTTCTAATTCATAATCCTTATCGAAGTGGTTTTCCATACAGTGTTTATTTGAATTTGTGATTACAAGAATCTCTTCTATTCCGCTTTCTACAGCCTCTTCAACAATGTACTGTACTGTAGGGGTATCTACAATAGGCAGCATCTCTTTGGGCATTGCCTTAGTTGCAGGTAAAAATCTTGTTCCAAGGCCTGCCGCCGGGATTACAGCTTTCCGAACCTTCTGTACACTCATAACATTTCCTCCTAACTTTAATCTTCTTCCTTCTGCTTTCCAACCAGTCCAAGATCCTGCTTTATCTTTGTTGTGGAAATGCCTTCTGTCCTAGGCAAATATACCACATCACAATACTCTTTTAAAAAATCGAACTTTCCTACCCAATCATCTCCCATAACGAATGTATCCACGTGATACTCCTGAACATCAGAAACCTTCTGTTCCCAATTATTCTCTGGAATAACCAAATCGACATAGCGGACAGCCTCTACCAATTTTTTGCGTTCCTCATAACTAAAATAACACTTTTTACGTTTTTCATTCCAGTTAAATTCATCAGTAGAGACAACTACGATCAAGTAGTCTCCAAGTTCTTTTGCCCTTCTTAACAAATTAATATGACCTGCATGCAGTAAATCAAACGTTCCATAAGTAATGACTTTCTTCATTAGATACCTCCCAGTATTTACTTGGTTTTTTCCTCATATACTGTACTAACTTCTTCTATGCTTCCACTTGAAATAATCTGTCCTTTTTCCAACAAAATTGCCTTATTGCAAAGACGTTTTACCTGCTCCAGAGAATGCGATACAAACAGTACCGTCACTCCTTTGTCAAACATACTCATAATCTTTGCTTCGCTTTTTCTTCGAAACTTAGCATCTCCTACTGATAAGACCTCGTCTAAGATAAGAATATCCGGTTCTACCAAAGTTGCAACCGAAAATCCCAGTCTTGATTTCATTCCGGAAGAATAATTTTTTACCGGTACATCAATAAATCTTCCCAATTCAGAAAATTCTACAATTTCATCAAACTTTTCGTCTAAAAATTTCTTTGAAAAGCCGAGAACTGCACCATACAAATATATATTTTCCCGTCCGGTATACTGCTGGTCAAATCCAGCTCCCAATTCCAATAATGGAGCAATCTTACCTTTTGTAGCCACGCTGCCTTCACTGGGTTTAAGAACGCCTGCAATCACTTTCAGCAATGTACTCTTCCCTGCTCCATTTAGTCCCAAAATCCCTAAACGGTCGCCTTTCCTCAACGTAAAATTTATATCCTTCAATGCCCAAAATTCATTATATTTTAATTGGCCTTTTATTAATTTTATTATATAATCTTTCAGATCATCGACCTTTTCCTGACTCAAATTAAATTTCATGCCAACGTGTTCGACTCTCAAAACTTCCTTTTTTGCCATAGCAGCCCCCTAGATATGCAAAATAAACTCATCCTGCTTCTTATAAAAGAATATAAGTCCTACAACCACAGATACAACGGCAAATATCGCAGATACCGCCAAAAATTTCATATTCATCGGCCGCCCATATACTGCTTGTCTAAAATTATGAATCAAAAGATATAATGGATTTGCCTTCAGGACATACCCATAAATTCCAGGCTTATTCAACAGTCTTTCAGCTGGATAAAAAATTGCAGAAGAATACATGATCAGCATAAGTGCCACGGTCCAAAGATATTCCAAATCCCGGAAAAACACTGCCATTGTCGATAAAATCATGCCGACACCAAATGCGGTAATTAGTATTAATGCAAGCGGAATTAGAGCTTGAACTAAATATATGGTTGGATACACTTTTAATACAATTGCAACAACTACCAATACAACAAGTGAGAGCATAAAAATAATATAATTGAACAAAACACTGGACAATGGATAAATATACTTTGGGACATACACTTTTTTAATCATTCCCGCATTGCCGCGTATGGATTTCATCGCACCACTGGTAGCAGAAGAAAAAAAGCTGTATAATAACCGCCCCGTCAAAATATAAACCGGGAACGTTGGATCCGGATTTCCAAACATAGATCCAAACACAATCGTCAATACGATCATTGTCAATAACGGCTCCAATAGCGTCCATAAAATTCCAAGGTATGAACGCCGGTATTTCAATTTGACGCCTTTCTTTACTAATTCCCACAACAGGAATCTGTACTTTTTAAAATTCTCAATGTATGTTTTCACTTTTTATTCTCCATTTTTTGAACATTCTTCGACTATTATACTATTGAATGCCTAAATATTCAATAACACATTTGGACAACGGCATTATACACTCCCCGCTTCTTAAAACTTTCCTATGACAAAACCAGCCTTCTTATTGATAAACGTAATTATGGAGTATTCAATAATTAAGACAATAGCTAGAATTCCCAGGCAGTCAATATAGTATCTCCATGCTAAAACTCCTGGCATCCCGGAAATTATTTTCCATCCTGCCGCCGCTGTAGAGATAATATAGAAAGGTCTTTGCGTCACCATTAAAATCAGTGAATTTTTTCCAAGAAAATTCAGAACCGTAAAGTTCAAATATTGTTCAAGGAATTCAAACACTAATAAAATTCCAAAAGAGGCGATCACTGCATTTACAAAGAAAAGCCACGGATGGATGCCTATAGCCATATTATTAAAATCTACACCTGGATTTATTTGGGATGTTACAATATTCAGACCACTGAACAAGATTCCGACTCCAAATCGAAAATAACAATTTTTAGTTTTCTGCCACAACCGGCATCCTAAATAACCCATATACAGAAACCATACAGCAACCACCGATCTTGCTATGGTCAATGTCAGAAAAGATATTCTTTCAAACATCAGTGGATCCATGGAAACTTTCCACTGTCCAAACAGTTCTGTAAACTTCCATGTAAAAACTAACGGCAGTATTAACATAAAGATACGCATCCACTTAGGCAGATACTTCATTACACAGAAAAATAAAATCTCTCCAAGCATTAAAACTGGCAGAAACCATAAAGCAAACGCACCTCTAAAGCTTACGGTTGCATAAAGATAAGATTTAATGGATGCCATATCAACTGCATGCTTCATAACCATGGATGCAAAACGAAATCCGATAGAGGCAGTGCTGAACACAAAATACGGGATTAATAATGACTTAAATAACTTCCAGACATATCTTTTCAAAGTCAATTCCTCATAAGAGTTAGTGTAACAGACCAAATAACCAGCCGTTATAAAAAAAATCGGAATCTTAAATGAAGCTCCCCATGTATCTACAGGATTCCCAAGCTTCGTAATATGTCCCCATGTAACCATCAAAATGCCTAAGGCTTTGGCAAGATCAATATATTTAATTCGCTTTTTCTTTTCCATGGTGCTTTCCTTTTTCTAGTAACCTTTCCCTATAATATAGTCATACGTTCTCTTACTGTTATGCGCATCCCGGTATTCAAAATAGTAATCAATATTTTCTGCATCCTTTTCTTTAATTTCAAAATCCTTGCGGATATAAGCCTCGATACCGTTTATCAGTTCAGTATATTCGACATATCGCTCACCAAATAAATCATGCTCCATATCAATATAACTGCCGTGTGCCTGCATATACATATCATAATCAAACTGATAGAATAAAACCGGTTTCCTCATGTAATATACATCCCAGCACACACTGGAATAATCCGTAATCAGCATAGAACATTTCATCATGATTTCATTTAGCGGCCTGCTTCCAAACGGAATCAGTTCAATATGATCACCACTGACATTAAATTCCCCAAGGTAATCTTTAAATTTAGGATGTATATAAAAAATCAAATTAACATTATTTTCTTTCAATAACCGCGCTAGTTTTTCACTTTGAAGAAGCTTCATATAATTAAAATAATAATCGCTTTTTTTGAATTCTTCTGCACTGCGCTCCTCCAGCCATGCACGCCATGTTGGCATGGCAAGAATGATTTTTTCCTCTGCATTCGATTTATCTTCCAGTACATCCCACCGGGTAAATCCAAGAATCGGAGCATCCTCTGCAGCATAACCAAAATTCTCTGTAATAATTTTTTGTTCAAACTTAGATGTCGTTGTAAAGTAAGTCATAGCACTGGAGCCTTTTCGTCCGAAAATATGATCTACTCGCTTTAATGCAGTGACCCCATGCTGCAGAAACAGAATATCATGCTTGGAAATCCTGTTGGCAATAATACTTGGTTTTGTTCTCCACGTATAAAGATGTTTCTTAGAATCAGAAGCAATATAGAGATTCGCCGCTAAACTATATAATATATGTTTTAAGCTCATAAAAGGCAATACATTTTCTCCATAATCCTTAAGTTTTTTAAAATCAGCTGAGTCTTTACTTAAAATGAAGTACATATGTCTGCGGCTTTCCGGCAGTTTATCCATACAGTATTTAAAAAAGTAATATCCATTGTCCTGCGCCATTGAACAAAACTTTTCAAAAACAAGCCAAATTCGTTTTCTCTTCCAATAAGGATAAAATAAAATATATATTCCAAAAGCAAACAATTCCTTCAGTCTTGTATTCATTCCGTCAAACTCTGTCACTTCTCTATAGGTAAATGCCAACTTGCACGTAATTGTAGAATATGGAAAACAAATATGATTTTTATCCGCAAATGCCTGGTAATTTAACAGTAGAAAGCTAAGCCGCCGGATTCTGCTTAAATATGCCCAAAGATTTAACTCAATACCATCTTTTTCTAATACTAAAAAAACATCCCAAAACAACTCTTCCATTTGTATCTTGGATACATCTATTTCTGCATCAATAAACCAAAATCCATTTTTCTCTCTCACCTGATAATCAAACGAATATTTTAAGTCTTCTACTGGATTGCGGTAAGAGAAAATAACATCCTTTATTTTGGCACTCTTCTGTTTTTTAAACTTCAGTGTCATTTTCACCAGTGAATTGTGCAGTCTTAACTTCATAACACGGCCACGAATGGTATTTCTTAACTGCTGCTGCTTCGTTGCAAAAAACAATGCAAAACGACCTGTTTCTGAGTTCACATAGGGTATGACTCCTCCTTCAGCCGGCTCATCGCAATTTCTATAAAACACATGCTGATACGGTATTGCCTCAAGATAAATTGACTGCTTATCAAGCTCCCCAAACTCCCCCATCCTTTTTTTATAATCAGTTTGATCTTTTAGATAATACGGAACTTTTTTCCCAGCCTCCTCTACTTCCAGCATTAAAAGATACCTCGCCTTTTCTGCTACAAGTTGTGAGTTCATGATTTCATAAAAATTTTCTATAACCTGATTACTCTCTTTTTCTTGTTCTGTGAGCTGTCTTGTCCATATAATCTTCTCATGAAAATTCACCACAAGAAGTTTCGTAATCTTTTTCTGTTTTGCATTGGCAAAATCAATATGAAGACCATCACTCTCTACAAACATCGTTGCAGCAAGATTCTTTGTTTTTCCCAGATGATAGGTTTCTCCTGCTTCTCCATGATAATAATTTTTCTTAAACTTCGGATCAACATTCAGCTCTGCAAAACAACGTTTTACTTCTCTTAGATGCAGTTTGTCGCTGATTTTTTTGCTTTTTTTCCGAACGAGCTCCTCAAAATAAGTTCTTGGCAGAGTTCTTGTGATAAAAATAAAATCAAAATCATCCCGGTAGTTATCGTGCAGATAACTGCTCAGTTCCGGATTAAAAAATCTTTTTTCAAAAATCACGACATCTTTATTTTTATCAACAATTTTTGCAATGGTATCAATAGCTTCTGGCTTTTTTATTTCCGGATAATACAGTATATTCCTCTTTTTCTCCAAATTATTACAATAATTGACTACCGGCATCCCACAATCACTTTCACGGAATACCAATTCTGCCATCTTGCGACTTGCATCAGCTGAATCATATTGAATATACTTCTGAATATATTCATCATCGTGATCATAGCTGTCATTTCGAAATTCTTCCTTTACGATACAATTCAACAGAGTCTGTGCATCATATATTTTCCGAAACGGCAATTCTTTTATATCAAAATACATTCCCCGGTCGTGCATATATTCATCATAATCATACATATATAATATAACGGGTTTTCTTGTAATAGAATAGTCGAAAAAAACACTGGAATAATCTGTAATTAATGCATCCACACTGTTCAAAAATTCATACTTATCAACCCCCTGTGGAAAAGAATAAATATGTTTATAATCATCCAATTTTATAAACTTTTGCACCATTGGATGAAAATTCACATACAGCTTTTGATGAGATTTTAAATTATCATCTAAATATGTTAATAATTTATTGACTTCTTTACTGTATTGCGCTGTATCTACATCATGATTGCTTTTTCCTCTCCAGGTAGGCATATAGGCAAGAGTGGTATATTGATCATTTCCAAGCTTTTCACGTACTTCTTCTGCTTTCTCTTTGTTCATGAAGATGCTGTTTCTTGGATACCCATTCATGATCACTTTCCCGGTGTACAGGGATTCTAAATTATAATCCTCCATAATAGCTTTTTTTGTGAACTCATTTGGAAACATAATATAATTGGCATGCAAAAAATTATGCTGTACATTATACATTGATTCAATTCCATATTTCATTTTTTTACCCAATGTCTTCAAAGGGGTGCCATGCCAGGTCTGCAGATATATCTGCTGCGGCCTGCGAATAAAGTATGCCGGAAATGAACTGTTATTAATCAAATACTTTGATGTCGCAAGTACTTTTGTATATTTAAAAGTACTGATATCTACAAGTTTTACTTTTAATCCGATAGAATTAATAAACTCTTGATCTCGCTGCATGTCATTTGTAGCAAAGTATATTGTGAATTTTTGTGATTCCGGCATTTTTAAAAAATCCTGCAAAATCGCTAGCGGTGAATCTGAAACGTCTTTTCCATGAAATGACTCAAAAAGAGCCTGATGTTCTTTAACTGCTGCATGTTTGTAATACCATGCATACATAAACTTCATTTTTGGAGTTTTAGGAAACAATCTTTTTACAAATCGAATAATCTTACTCATTTTACCCATGTTTTTTTAAACCTTTCATCGCTTTTTTAAGTGATTTTTCTGTTCTTTTACACTGCTGGTCCGCAGACTCAGGTGAATACAAAACCTTCCATGCTTTATTCCGCTCTTTGATAAATTTCTTCCAAGTCCGTTTCGTATAATTTTTCTTCTTGTATTTTTTAGCTTTTGAGTATGTTTTATATAACTTTTTCGTATGAATCGAAAACTGACTTGACAAAAATTTTTGTTTGCTGTCATTCTGAATACTCACAGCTACTATTTTTGCCAAAATCCTGGCACCTTTCTGATTAAAATGTGTAGAATCATCAATTCCATTAGGATACACAGCATGTTGCCCTGGCTTATATTTTATATACCAAGCATTACAAATCTTTTTGCCGCGAAAATTAAAATACTCTACACATTTCTTATTTAAATCAATACAGCTTAGTCCAAAATTTTTTGCAATTTTTCTGGTAGCCAAATAATAATCTTTTGCATTAATCCTTATTTTTTTCGCGTTTGTAAAATTCCTTGGCGGTGTTGTAACCAAAATCACTTCTGCACCTTTCTTCTGAATCATTTTTATACAGTATGTTAAGTTTTTCTTATATTTGCCGAGAGATGCATATTCACGTCTGGCATCATTATGGCCTAAAGCTATGATAACATAATCATTTTTATTCACCTGCTGAAGCATCCCCGAGAATCTTCCGCTGTCAAGAAATGTTTTAACACTGGCATAACTTTGCCCCCAGTTTTCGATATTTAAATTCTGAAGTCTGTGGCGGACAACGCCACTATAACCGCTGTATTCTTTTGGAAACTCTGCAGTTGAACCTTTCCCGCCTTTTAAATAATGAACCAATTCTTGTCCCCATCTCTTGGTCTTTCTTCGTCAGAATAATAACGAGATTTGGAATCCCCCATAATAAATATCGTCTTCTTTTGCGCTGCCTGAACAGGCCTCTCAGGAATCATAACCGCATATAAAGAAATCAGCAACAATTCTGCTGCAAGAAATAAGTGCATCTTTTTTAATGTCATTTTCTCCTCCATTGCCCTCAGCATTCGCCAATATATCCTTTTTATTATAGCAGTTAATTTGGTTTTTTAAAATATCTTTCATGGATTAAATTCTTCAAAAACAAATGCCAGGAATCTCTTCCTGACATTTAACTGCTTCTTGCTTAATTTTCTTTCAAATATATAACTTTACATTTTTTAGTTGCATATGCTTGATATTTCCATGCAATCTTTACATAGTTTTCTTTTACGTTAACTCCAACATTGTCTCCTAAATCGATTAGATTCTTATTAGAAAACTTATTATAGGTAATAGCATACTGACTGCCGCCTCCACTGTTTTTCCAAGGCGCCAAAAGCATCGCTTTTCCCTTAATATTTTTAAAAGTATTATTCTTAATTGTCGGATAGATCAGACCGGAACCAATAATTCCATTTCTCCCGCTATATACCACATGATCAATAGAATTATTGATAAAAACCGGATACTTCCAATTCATCATCCGAACAGCATCTTCTTTCATTTTTTTTATCGAACAATTCTTAATCGTTACGTATGTGTGATACTTTCCTCCGCTATACTGATGCGTTCCAATGGAACGTCCCAAATTAGAAAACTCACAATTTTCGATATTTACTTTATAATTCGGTGTTTTATCAAATTTGCTCCATTCCTGGGAATAGCCTCTGGTCGTTTTGTCCGGAGTATCTAAATTAATCGCTTCCTTTTTCGCATTACCTTTTCCATTATAAAATTTACAGTCAGTAATCTTTGCATTCTTTGTTGCATCCATCTCAATAAAATGTCCGCTTTTTATATTTTTAAAAGTCAGACCAGTTATAGTAACGTTTTTATTGTGTCCGGTAATAATAGAAATCCCTTTATTAAAATACTTCATATCAATGACAGCATTTCCTTCCCCTCTAAAGGTGATATTTTTCATTCCATTGTATTTTCCGTAGACACGTTTTTTCTTGCTTTTACTTGGTTTAATGAGCTGAAACATAGAACTGGAGGCCTTCCATCCTTTAACCCCCGTAGACTTCCCTTTCGTAAACTTTACTCCGTTTTTAAAAATAATCGTAACATTCGACGGAACATATACTGCATTGGTCAAAGAATATGTCCCTTTTTTCAAAATAATTGTTCCGCCTTTTGATTTTTCCAAACGTTCCAGACGGTCCCTCAGAGCAAAATATGTCCTTGTTTTTTTGGTATACAGCTTTGATTTCAAATATCTTTTACTAATCGGTTTTGACTTTGCCGTCATCGCATAAGTCTTCTTTTTTGCCTGTACATCGACCTCATTGCTGTGTATCTTAAGCGCGCTGACACATAAGACCGTGACCATAAAAAATGCCAGTAAGCATGATTTCTTTCCAATGGATTTGGTCATTTACACCCTCCCCATATTGCTGCTAGTTGCCAAGCATCATTTTAAATACTTTCTCTGATGAATTACCACACTCATATTCAATATAATGTTTATGAAATGCGTCAATCCGATCCCTCGCTTCATCCATTGCCTCATCGAGATGTTCTATTGCGTTCAGCACCTCGTCAGAAGTAAATAATAATGGTCCTGGCGCTTCTTTTTCAATGTCAATATTAAACCCACGAAGTTTGTCCCTGTATTCATCCAAATCATACGTAAAGAATATCATTGGCCGATTCAGAACGGCATAATCAAACATTACGGACGAATAATCTGTAATTAAAATATCTGTGATAATATATAAGTCTTCAATCGACTGATAATTGGTCAGATCGTAAACAAACCCGTCTTGAGCTGCTCCACTCCAGCCTTTGGCTGAAAAATGATGAAGTCTGAGGAGCAGTATATAATCATCCGAAAAACGTTCTTTCATTTTCTCCAGATCAAGCATCAGCTCAAACCGGTTCTTCACTCTCCAGGTTGGAGCATACATTATGACCTTCTTATCAGTCGGTAATCCCAGTTGCTTTTTAATTCTGTTCATTTCCGGTTCATTGTTAGACTGATACAAAATATCTGTCCTTGGATAACCCGTTTCCATAATGGTTTTATCAAAATGAAATGCCGAAGGCGCTAAATCTGCCACAAATTTACTTTGTACAATCAGATAGTCCCATCTCTTACATTTCTTAATATATTTCTGTTCACTTTTTTTCGTCGGAAAATCCCCTGGTACATCAAGACCAATTGTTTTAAGTGGGGTTCCATGCATCGTCTGCACCTCGACCTGGTTTTTCCGTTTTATAAAAGCATCATGAAAATTGACATTATTCACAAAATATTTTGCTCTTGCCATATAGTAAAGATATTTAAACGACAGACGTCTTACTCTTATTCCATTTCCAGTAATAGGAGTACATTCATCTTTTAATACCCATATACACTTATAATCAGGATGATACTTGTCAATGTATTCATACAAATAGCGTGGATTACAGCTAAATTTGCTTCCCCACATAGACTCAAAAACAATCCATTTTCTTTTAATAGGGAGTCTTCTAAGCAATGGATAAATAAAACGATTCGTGAAATCTCGTTTCTTTTTACTCCTTGTAAAAAAGCCTTCTAACCGCAGCGTATTGAAATATAAACAGTCATCTTCTGAATCCAGAACAAAACGATATCGCCTTGTCTTTGTATAATACTTTTCATCCAAAGCAATTGTTTTCTTTTTTACCGGGAAAGTCAATGTCTGATCTTCATATCTATATGAAATGAACACCTGTCTTTTTTTTGAGTAAAGATTTTTTGTAATCACCTCTTTACTCAAATCTACTACAATTGTCACAAAAATTTTATTCCCCTCTTTAATGACCTTCCCTTCTCCTAACAGTATCTGCTCTTCTACTTTCTGGTCTTCAACATACAGCTTAGCTGCTATAGGAATATAATCGGAATCTAATAATTCCTTTTCAATCACAAACTCAAATAAGTTCTGATCATGCTTTACTTTGCTAATAACCGGCGCTATCACATCCCTTGAGATAAAATAACGATTATCTGCTGTGATTTCTTCCAATATATGATCTGTACCATAAGTAGTAAACTGTCTTCCTCTCTTCTCCTTAAGAATTGGCTTATATTGATGCCCCTCTTTAAAGGTCAAGTATCCTTTTCCTCTTGGTATATCCTCAAGAGCAATCTTAACAATATTCTTATCGATGTTAGCGGGAAGCTTTATAGCATCATATGGATCTCTTGACAAATATATTTTTTCCAATGGTTTTGTCAGATTAAATTGTAAATGACGATTTACAATTTCCCGATGTTCAATTTGTTCTTCACATTTACTAATCTTCAACTTCAAAGCGAAACGATAAGTAGTGCTTAACTCTATATGCAGATGCTCCTTCAAATATGATTTATGGTCTAGTTTCTTACGAAGTGATTTCATGATTCCACGCAGAATCAATTCTTTTTTCCATTGATCCCGTTCATATGTCATTAAGATAAAGTATTCACCCTCGATGTTTTTCTCTAAAATATCTTTCTTTACATCAATGGTAATTCTATACCCTGCACCTTTATAGTTCTTCAGATAAAACTGTTTGGTCTCGTTGTCAATCCTAAATCCAAACTTCTTATTTGCATAAGCTGATTCAATACTTTCTGTCTGAAGCGGTATTTTCTCCCCTGTATCCGTTCTAAATAAATATGCATTGAGCTTTCGCACATTTGGTCTTGGAACTGACAGCCCCATAATAAAAATATAACCTTCAATGATACATTTATCATCTTTCCAGGTAATATCTTCAATTAAGTGGGTCAATCTCCATTTTTTTATTGCTGATTCCATATCAGCATCCTCCTTTGGAATCAGATCCTTCGGAAAATGACCTATATATTTACCCTTCTTCTCTGTTATTTTTATATTTTTATAATTATCCACTTCATATTGACGAAGTTGCACCAACCTCTTGGCGTCATCATTCATAATACAACGATATTTCTCACGATAGACTACTGGAAGCTTATCTATTGTTTCAAGAGGGATCGCCTCATTTATATAATCCCTGAGAATCTGAATCATTTCCTCTGTTTTATCTGATGGAAGATAGATACATGTATTTACAAAAACCATCAAATCAATATACAACCATTTATAATGTTTCTCTTCCCACAGTTTTTCTTCGGTAACATTCTCTTTAAAAAATTTGTCTACCATACGAAGCACTGTAATTCTGTCTCTTAAATTAGTAAAATCATCTGCCCTTTGAGTAATTGATTTATTCGCACCATCCCGAATCCTCCACCTGTAACAGACATCCTGCAGCATTGTCACATTATCTGCCAGATAATGCATTGGTATCGTTACCGGGATATCTTCATATAAGATTCTTTCTGGAAATTTAAAATTATATTTATCCCAAAATTCCTTACGGATCAACTTATTCCATGATGTTGTATCGTAGATTAAATCTGTATTTTCTGTAATATGAGTCTTGTCTAAATATTTTTGAAAGGCAAGTTCATGTAAATTTGATACTCTTTCTTTTTTGGAATTAAATCGAGATACATGTCCAACCACCATATCACTGTGGTTTCTCTCTGCGGCCAAATACATTCTCTCATAAGCATCATCCGGTACTATATCATCAGAGTCTAAAAAAATAATATATTTCCCTTTAGCATATTGAATTCCTGTATTACGGGCATTTCCCAGCCCACCGTTGACCTGCCTAATATATTCAAAATTATCGTATCGATCTGCAAAATCCTTGGCAATATCACTGCTTCTGTCCAATGATCCATCATCAATCATGATTGCCTGTATCCCATCCAGAGTCTGGTGCACTACTGACATCAGGCATTCTTCTAAATATTCTTCGACATTATAAATCGGTATAATCACACTTACTTTAACGTCATTCATTTTCACACCTCTTAAATTTCGTCTGTTCTTGTTACATAATTCAAATTATATCATGTTGTTTTCTTTGAAGGAAATTTAAATTCACATTTTTTAAATTTATCTAATCCATCTTCTTTTAATTACACAATATTATTTATAATCTCTTATCAACAACTTCCGTAAATTATTTACAACCACTTGATATCGTATTATTTTTTTAAACCGCTCTAATGCAATAGATGCTATTAAAGATATAAATAGCAATACCAGATAGTCTAACCAAGCATAATAAAATGAATATATAAATTTATGAAAGAATATATCTCGAAAAAAAGAATGTATTAAAAAAATATTCATAGAATGCTTTCCTAAAAACTCTAATACTTTATTTATAACTTTCATGTCAGAAATGTATACATATGAGAAAACAATCACATAAACAGCAGCAAAACCATCCCAAAAATCAAGAAATTTCCAACCAATCCAAGCATTTTGTCTACATTTAATAATCATTGCAAGTCCTAAAGTAAGGATTATAAATTTGAATATTTTAAAAAATGCTCCACCTTTTAAGAGCTTTAACTTTAATGTTACTAATAAGTTCTGTTCAGAAAAGTACATTCCCAATATATAGGCAAATGAATATCGAACTAAATCTGTCTGAGTAAATCCTAATGCCCTCGGTATTGCTATAGACCCTAATAGTACAATCCATTTATATTCCCCGATCAGTTTATACAAAAATGGAAAAAGCAAAATCAAAAGAATCGCCAAACTCATATACCACCATGTCAAACAAAATAAGGGCGTACCCATTAACTTCCCAAGTCCCAAGCCATCTAAAACAAAATAAAAGATAGATGTCCAATCATTTCCATATACTTGTGCATATCTTCCTGTAAAAATCGACAGCAACTGTATGATGAAAAATATAATAAGAAATCCTGACATTAAAGATAGCCACCGATTTAGAACATAATTTTTAATATTCATTCCCTCTTCTTTTTGCTTATAATCTGTATACATACCATAACCGGTCATAAATACAAACATCGCTACACAGATTTTTGAAAAGCTTGCAAGATACTGTATTGTATGAGAAGAAAAGGGAACAAAGGAAATAGGATAATACTCCAATTCCTTTACTTTCTCAAGCATTTCATACGGAACAGTTGCCCATCTTTCTGCATTCAAAAAACAATGATGAAACAACATCAAGACTATGGCTATCCCCTTTATCTGCAATGTGTTAGTTTTTGTAAACTTCATTCACTTTTCTCTCCTCTTTGCCAGTTATCAGTCCCAAAAGCAATGGAATACTAACAATAAAAAAATATGCGTATCTCATATAAACGACTGGTCCAAGCAAACTTATCAAGATATTAAAGGTAATTAACCCATAAGCCCAAAATAAATGATATTTCTTCTTAATAACACAATAAGATAATAAAACAATAAGCAAATTCATATAGAATCCGATATTTACAGTCCATCCAATATATGGATTTTTCTGGATTTGATCCATAATTTTAACCAATGTTTCTCTTGCATTCTTAAATTTACTAACATTTGTAATGCCCATAAAAGGCTGCCCTTGTACCTGAATTCCATTGTAATAAGTTTCACGTCCATAGCGCTCATAATAAAAATATTCATAGCAATTATTCATTGCTGACTGAATATATACATTTGGATACTTTTTTAAATATTTAAACCATATCTTAAAAAAAGTTTTTTTATCATTCTCGGTAAGATTCAAATTATAACTATATTTTACAGGATCGGACTGTCTCGGGTTATATCGTTTTACTAAAACAGAATAGTCTTCTCCAGGACACATTACATACTCAATTATTTCTTTATCTTTTTTTGAAACCTGAGAACCATGCTCTTTTAACAGTCTTGCCATTTGTTGCAATGGCACACTCAGCATTTCCTTTTCACTCCCTGGAGCTATATTAGCAATTTTAAAAACACCTTTCGGCATAACAACTCCTAAAAACAATATCGGGATCAAGTAACTGATACAAACATATTTTCTCGCATTTTTTCCAAAAAACAATGATATCGGAAAAAGTAATAGTAACAAATACAGCCCATTATTCCTCATTAATCCCTGTAAAATAAAAACAATAATTATTCCCGCGAGATTTCTCTTTCTTCTATAAAACTTTTGTGGATTTTCAAACATCCGAACTATACAAAGCGTCGCAATTAAAAGAAAAATAGTAAACAACGTATCTTTACATAGTGATGCTGTCGTAAGTGGTATCAAAGGCCAAAAGGCATAAAAAATGATAACTAAAACTTTTATTGTTTTTGAAGTGCCCCTTTCCTTCAAAAAACAAATAATATAAGCAAATATCAACGCCATTAAAATCATCTGAAACAACATCATCATAAAAAGTCCAAAGCGTACACTATGTATTGCTTCCCCTAATTTCGCAAAGAATCCCAAAATCAAAGTGTGCCCTACCGGATGATGATTATTCCAATAAGATACAGCCGGATTTGATAAATTTACATACTTTCTAGTCCAACACATCGTGCTGTCATGAAATACCTGTCCTAATTGATCTCTCACATCCGGGTTTGCTGAACATGGATACATGAGAATGATATAAGGTAACCAGCAAACAACTAATATCAAGGTAATCTTTATAATATCTTTCGTATTAATTCTATATTCCTCTTGATTATCAACATTTCCTTTCTCCAATAGTCTAAACAACATAGATATAAGGCAAAAAAATATGAACGTTAATAAAAGCCAAATTGCAATGGCTTTACTATGAATCATACCATTCTCAAATACTAAGTTCCAATTGTTTTGCTTTGAAAAACTGTATCCTAAAACTTGAAGCGCTGACGTAACCATTGCTAAAATTAAGGTGATAACAGTTTTTCGATTAAAACTCTTACTTACTTTCATCGTACTTCCCTAACATCTGCAATTTAAATTCAAAGTCCTGTTTGTTTTTTTGCACTAATGTTGTCAATATCAGTCCTGCAAAAAAAGACTGTATTGCTGACAGTGCAATAAATCCGCTAACAATTAGTGTTGGGAAATTTGGTACAAGACCGGTCCGCAAATAAGTAACAAGAACCGGAACAAACATAATCGCTGAAATTATAAGTAATAAAATTGACATTCCGCCAAAAAAGCCCAATGGTTTATAATTTTTATATAATCTTAATATTGTAAAGAGAACTTTAATTCCATCTGAATATGTGTTTAATTTTGATTCACTTCCTTCAGGTCGATCTCTGTAGTCAATAATAACATTTTCTACCAGCATATTTTTGTCTACTGCATGAATGCTCATCTCTGTTTCAATTTCGAATCCTTTGGACAAAACCGGAAATGTCTTAACAAACTGATAGCTAAACGCCCTATATCCTGTCATAATATCCCTGATATTACTTTTAAACAGCCGATTAATAGTTCCTCTCACCAAACTATTTCCCATATTATGAAATGGTCGTTTATTTTCTTCGAAATATGTAGAAGATAAACGATCCCCAACAACCATATCAACATTTTTTTTCAAAACTTTATCAGCCATCTCTTGTCCAAACTCTGCCGGATAGGTATCATCCCCATCAATTATAATATAACACTCTGCATCAATCTCACGGAACATACGGCGAATAACATTACCTTTTCCCTGCTGATACTCATGCCGGACAATCGCTCCTGCTTGTTTAGCAATATCAGCAGTATTATCTGCTGAATTATTGTCATATACATATATTTTAGCTTCTGGTATTTCCCTTTGCCAATCATTAATCACTTTTTTAATTGTTTTCTCCTCATTGTAACAGGGAATCAATACAGCTATTCTCTCCATATACCTGTCCTTTCCTTAATCTTTTATCTTAAGACTTAATTTTTTTAAAATAATTTCAATATAAAAATAATTGATCATCCTCTAATCAAGCCTCAGATATGTGATTCTAAATAAAATTATCTGTCATCTACATACAGCTTTTTATTTTTTCACCAAATTCAATTTATACATCGGAATTATAACATTATTTCATTCTTTTGTAAATTATGCTTGTTTCCATTTCTCTCAAATCAATAACTAGCTAAATAGAATATTTAAATTCCATTTCCTATAGCATCCCCTGCAGAAATTTTCCTTACAAATATTACCATGGATGTTTTCTTGCAAATTTTGGTATGTTCTTATCTCGTGATGATGGTATTGATTTCAGGTTCTCATTATGGACAAACATAAACACTTAACCCTTTAAGAAAGTTCTGCTATTAAACTCTTGTTGGATTCTTCCTCTTCCTTATTAAAAAGATCACCCAGACAGCTTTCCCGTAACTGTACCACCCTCTTAAAAAAGTTTGCTGCTATTTTCTCATGACAAAAGTCTTTGTTTGCTTCTCAGATTTCTGTAATGGCCCATTCAAAGATGCATCAGGATCATATCTGTCAAGCTGTTTTTCCAGGGCACATAGGTCGCTTTCGGAAGCCCTATATTAAGAGAGATGGTTCTTTCATCATTCTGAAATCTATTCTTACTGTTCTCTCAGATGAGCTTCTTTCTCTAAACGCAGCCTCTCCAGTTCTTTTAAATAGGAATTCCCGACTCTAAGTTTTAAATTGTCTCCTTATAATTATTTGAGATTCTTCTGACCATCCTTGGAGATGGCAATCCTATTAGGCCATTGTCACCAAGTGTTTCATATACATGGGCCCATATCTACACAGATTCCCCCGAAGGAACACTGTATTTCTTTGCGATGGATGCCTTTTTTCTTGACTTCGCAACTATATTTTATCATAAAAACAGACCTCCAATCGTTAGATTTTTAGGTCTAACTTTTGGGGATCAGTTTATTTTTACTACCCATCCCTAAAAATATAGCCATAAAAAACAGGCAAACAAATAGAAAAACTGGAGTTCGTAAATAATAGTCCTCAAATAAATTAATGATAAAAAAATAACTTAACGGCAAACACCATTTTTGGCAGCTTATTTCATCCATATTACGAATTTTTTGGAACAAAATAAGAATAAATAATAACAACCCCGAAAACCCGGTAACTGCGAAAAGACCAATATACCCGTTATGTGAATTAAAGTATTGTATAGAATTTATAACTTCTTGTTCTTCTATTCCCAAAGAAGTATGTTTTAATAAAAACTCTTTTCTATTTTCTTTCTGTTTTTCAAAACTACCTGAGCCAAACATAAAATGGTTTTTTCCAACATTTATATCGCTTTTCCAAAGTATATATCGACCTGTCGAAAACATTTGTATTTGTGACTCTTCCTCTGATAAGTCAAAAAAAGTTCTATGGTTGTTTGTATTATCTATCGCAAATATACCTATTAATATGCTCATGCAAAGAGAACAAGTTAAAGTAATATAGGCTATATGTCTTTCTTTTATCTTAGATGAAATACTTACTACACCATATGCAACAAGACATAGCACAACAGCTATCTGTGAACTTCTACATTTTGCAAACCATAAAAAATATAATCCTAAAATCAGATGACACCAAAACCAAGGCTTCTTCTTATTTAAATACCACACTGAAAGCATTAAAGAAAATCCTGTAATAATCCCTAAAAAGTTAGTGTTCCTAATTATAATCGTATTTAAATTTCCACCATTGCTCAAAACAAGTTGGTTTAGAAAAGGATATGATGCTAAATTTTCTATATTTATTTTAAGAGAAATTAATATAGTAGCGATATTACAGACAAATACAAATACTAAAAAAAATCTAATCATCCCATCAATACTTTTTATATTTTTAACAAGAATATTGTTCATTAAAAGAAAAAACAAAATTTCTATAAGTATTGTACGAAGAATAGTAATATCCATGTTTTGTTTATATAAAAAAAATAAACGAATTCCAATATAAATAAATATTAATATATTTTGTTTTATAGTTCTAGCAAACTCAAACTTATGACAACTCACTAAATTCCAAATAAATGGTATAATTAACAGCCCCATAGAAATTAAAAAAATATTGTCTTTTATTGTTGAGTTTTCACAGATAGTATATGGCCCCAAGATTCCCCATAAAAATACAAAATATATTCCCCATAAAATAATATGTAGTACTATACCGTTTAACTTTTTTAATATGTCCACTTTACACCTCGATATTAATTTAGTCATTTGTCTTATAATTATTCTAAGTACTTTCCTGGTATAACAACATTTGTTCTTATTAAATATTTTATTTCTTTAAAACAACATAAAAACAGATTTCTTATAGCTGGTTAAAATTACAACAAAGAAAAATTTTTTAATATTTTTTTCTTAGATAATATTCAATTATATATGAGAAAGATGTAATGCAAAAAAACAAATACCATCAATTGAAAAAATATTGTTAATTTCGTTATATTCATATATCTTTTTCATCGTTCCTCCATTTTTTGTATTTCGTAAATCACATGAAAATACTATTTTTGTATTTGATATGTTTCTACCACTTCATGTACTAATTCTTTTATTTTATCTGATTCCGCATATGCTGCCTCATATAAAAGCTTTAAATATTGGTGAAGTTTCTTTTCATCTATTTCTATAGGTTTTCCAATCTTTATTAATTTGTTGGGTGTCGTCTCCAGTCCTTCCTCATCCATTAATAATTCTTCATATAATTTTTCTCCTGGACGAAGACCTGTATATTCAATTTTAATATCGATATTTGGAGTGTAACCTGAGAATTTAATTAAATTTATAGCTAAGTCTAGAATTTTTACTGGCTCGCCCATATCTAAAACAAAAATCTC
>NZ_FR889191.1:33699-79877 GCF_000432215.1 Anaerostipes sp. CAG:276 | reverse complement strand
CTAAAACAAAAATCTCGCCGCCCTTTGCATAAGCCCCTGCTTGTAGTACTAATGATACCGCTTCTGGTATTGTCATAAAATATCTAATAATGTCAGGATGGGTAACTGTTACTGGTCCCCCCTCCTCAATCTGTTTCTTAAATAGCGGGATGACAGAACCATTAGAACCTAAAACATTTCCAAATCGTACAGCAACAAACTCTGTACGGGATTTTTTCCCAAAAGTTTGTACTATCATTTCACAAATTCGTTTGGTAGCTCCCATAATATTAGTTGGGTTTACGGCTTTATCTGTAGAAATTAGGATAAACTTTTCTGCGCCATACTTATCTGCCGATTTTGCTACATGAAAAGTACCAAACACATTATTTTTTATGGCTTCATTTGGAGATGTTTCCATAAGAGGAACATGTTTGTGAGCTGCTGCATGATAAACGGTGTCCGGATGATAATCATGAAACACTTTATCAATTTTTTTAGAATTTCTTACTGAGGCAATTAAAACCTTTAAATTCAATGCAGGATATTTTCTCATTAATTCTTGTTGTATATCGTAAGCATTATTTTCATATATATCCAGTAAAATCAATTGCTTTGGACCATGTTTGGCAATTTGTCTGCAAAGTTCACTGCCAATGGAACCTCCTCCACCAGTTACCATAACCACTTTATCATTGACATATCCCATTATTTCTTCAGTATTAATATGTATTTGGTCTCTTCCAAGCAAATCTTCTATTTCAACATTTCTTAATGAACTAATACTCACTCTATCAGTTAGTATTTCATATATTCCGGGCAAAACCTTGATTTTGCAATCAGTTTTACTGCAAATATCAATAATTTCTTTCCGTCTAAGGCCAGTAATACTTGGAATTGCTATATAGATTTCGTCTATATCATACTCTTCAGCGGCTATAGGAATCTGTTCTCTCTTTCCAACTACTTTTTTGCCCTGCAGATAACGCCCCTGTTTTGTATCCATGTCATCAATAAAACAAATGACAATCTTATTTAATTTATCAGAATTAGAAATTTCTTTTGCAATTTGATTTCCGGCCTCACCTGCACCTACAATCATTATGCGACTTTTTTCTCCACGACTTCTTCCAAATATTTCATGTTCTTGTAAATACAAACGCGCAAAACGATAGACAAACCTTATTCCTCCAGTTAAAGCAGTCAATAGTAATAAGTAAATGCAATACCAAGATCGAAACATATCCACTCCTAGCAGCACAAATACACCCATAATTATTCCGATTGATATTATGTTGGCAAGAATAATATTTCTAACCTCATATATACTGGCATACAGCCACAGACTAGAATAAAATTTCATAGATATGAATACTGTCATTGTTAGAACTATAATAATGGGTATGTATCTATTTAATAATAATAAATAGTAGGATTCTATTCCACCGTTAAATCTTATCCATAAAGCTCCATATGATGAAACTAATATTGCCATTATATCAAAAATAATAAGTCCTACTCTTCTAATACTTATTGATTTCCATTTCATTGTATTTTATCCTCAGTTTTTTATTTTAACACATTATAGAAAAAGTTCATCTGTTTTTATAGTCATCTATATATCCCGCTACTTCTTGAATCTCTTCGCTGCTCAAATATGGATGGATTGGAAGTGAGAGTACAGTCTCACATAATTTATTTGTCACTGTATAATCCTTTTCCTCATAGCAATATTGCTGAAATGCTTTCTGATGATGCATGGGCTTCTGATAATAAATCATAGATGGAACTTTTTTTGTTCCTAAAAACGCCCTCAATTCATCTCTTTCTTTTGAACTAGATAACGTGATTGTATACTGGGCCCAACTTGAGCAAAATCCTTCAGGTACGATTGGTGTCTTGACCTTGTCCTTTAATAATGTTGTATATATCTCTGCTGCTTTATTAATATTTGATAACTCATATTTCTGAAAAGCGTCTAATTTTACCAGTAATATTGCAGCCTGAAGAGTATCAAGCCGTGAATTCAACCCCACTCTAATGTTATCGTATTTACCATTTCCTTTCCCATGAATTCTAAATGATCTGATTAGTTCTGCTATATCATCATCATCAGTAAAAATTGCACCCCCGTCACCATAACACCCTAAAGGTTTAGCCGGAAAAAAAGAAGTCGTACCTATATTCCCAAAACTGCACGCCTTTCTTTCACGTATAGTTCCACCAAAACCTTGTGCACCATCCTCAAGCAAAAGCAAATCATATTTATTAGCAATATGGGTAATTTCCTGATAATTTGCTGGAAGACCAAAGAGATCTACGGAAACAATCGCCTTTGGACTTAATACTCCTTCTGTTAGAATCTTTTCAATCTGTTCTTGTAATTTTTTTGGATCAATATTAAATGTATCTTCATCCACATCTACAAATATAGGAGTGGCCCCCTGAAGAGCAACGACTTCTCCAGATGAAAAGAAAGTGAAATCAGGAACAAAGACAGCATCTCCGACTCCTACATCCCATGCCATAAGTGCCAGCTGTAAAGCATCTGTACCATTGGCACAAGAAATGCAATGTTTTACACCAACATATTCTGCAAGTTTTTGCTCAAACTGCTTAACTTGTCCACCCATAATAAAATCACAATTTTTCATTACCGACTGTACAGCTTTATCTATATCAGATTTAAGCTCCTGATACTGCTGTTTTAAATCCCTGAACTCCATCTAAAATACCTCATGTTATCTTATATTACGTGTTTTTTGTTCTGTAATATTGTCCTTTTGAATAATCCCTTTCGGATTTCCCCAGAGCACGATATCTCCTCCATATCCAGCCTCTTCAGGATCTACATAGTTATTGCCTGATAAAATATTATTTTGTATGATACATTTCTTGCTCTTTTCCCCTATTGAAATACCGGAAATCAAATTGTTTGTAACATAATTTCCAGAAATATTAGAATTTGAAATTTCTTCTGCACAAATGCCACCTGAATTTCGTTCTGTTCTATTATTCTGAATTAAATACCCTTCACCGCTTTCTAAATAGATACCGTATGTAACATTCGCTTGAATCACATTATCTGAAATATTATTGCCTGATCTTTTTCCCTTTAATGCCCAAATCCCATAACAGTTTCCACCTATAATTTGATTATTTTTAATATTATTAAATGATGCAGATTTAAGAATCGTAATTCCATCGCCTGAGTTCAGAGTTGCACCGCTTGAATTAATGACATTGTCTGTAATTATATTATTGCTCCCAAAAAGATATATTCCACCAGAACAATCGTAAAATGTATTGTCTAATACCTTGCACAGACTAGAGCCAGCATCTATAATAACGGCATTTCTTCCACCTTCTACATGACAACTATTAACAGAAATATTTTCACTTTTCATAATTGCTATATTATTTTGATTATAATTTTCATTGGTTATTTTTATATTGGATAACTCTATATCATGTCCATGATCAACAACAATAATCGACTTCTCACCTCTGGATTTAGTGAGCTTAATAGTTTCATCCATTCCTGAATCTGTCGTCCCGTTTTGTCTAAGTTGATTTTTTATCTGTCCATTTTGTATTGTTATATTAGCTTTTTCATCATTGAAAAGCTCCAAATAACCGGCTTTACTTTTGTATATTCTATGAGGTCGCTCTTTTAATAGAAATCTTTTCTCGTCCAATACTTTATCAATGATATTCATTTCACCCTGGGAGCCATCAGACAAATAAACCCTCTGGCCCTTTTTTATATTTTGTGTACTTTTTATCTCTACGATAAACTTTTTGGGATCCTGCAGTGGTTTAATCTCTACGTCTTTCATTAGATCTAATTTCGTTTTCTTCTCTACATTTCCTATATAAAACAGTGGATTCCCACCTTTTTTTAACAAAGTATGTCCATTCAGATTCAAATTAGTATTAGCACCAATATACAATGTTCTGTCTTTACATAAAATATCACTCTTTAGTACAATATTTAAACTCACATTTTCTCTTTCCTTTTTCAATACCGTCTCTAATTCTTCAAACGTTTTTACATTATGTGTTACTTGAAGACTCTGAGTACGCTCCTCAGCCTTTACCCCCCCCCTCTATCAGAATTGAGACTCATTATTAAAATAATCATAATCAAACTCAAAATTGTCCTTTGTCCAATGTTTTTCATTTTATCCCCTCCATTATTATGTATTGTTAAAATTTACAAACTAAAAAATCAAAATATACCCTACCTTTATATATTAACGTCTATACAAACGGCTGATTTAATGATTCATTTTTTAAGTCTTATCAATTATCTCTGACAGAGTCTTATCCGCCTTTAGTTCATATTTTCTACTACAAATCTCACACTCAAATTTTTTAAGTACAGATCCACATTCACAAACCCAACCAATTTGTCTTGCTGGAATTCCTGCTACTAACGCGTAATCTTTTACATCATCTGTTACTACGGCTCCAGCAGCAACCATAGCCCATTGTCCCACTACACACCCACAAACAATTGTCGCATTTGCACCAATTGAAGCCCCCGTTTTCAATATTGTCTTTTTAAATCCGGCTTTCCCTTTTGGATACTTGGCTCTGGGAGTCAAATCATTTGTAAAAACCATAGATGGACCGCAGAATACATAATTATGAAGTTCAACACCTTCATATATTGATACATTATTCTGAACTTTGCACCCATCACCGATTAATACATTGTTAGAGATATTTACATTTTGTCCAAAAGAACACCCTTTTCCTATTTTAGCACCGCTTTGAACATGACAAAAATGCCAAATCTTTGTTCCATGACCAATTGAAACATCTTCATCAATATAACTACTTTCATGAATAAAGTACTCATTCTGATCCATTAAAATTCTCCAATCATATCTACGCTTGAAAAATCTTTTAGAGGGAGATGCACAACTTCGCCTGTTCTCTGACTTTTATAAATTGCCAGGACCATCTCTAAAGCTCTCATTCCCGCTTCAGCATCTACATATGGATCTCGATCATCTCGAATCGCTTCCATCATATCACTAAAGAGACTGGTATGTCCATTTCCATAAACATTGCTTGTTGCCTCCTGTAAGCCTTTATTTTTCATATCTTCCTTTGTTTCCTTCGAAAACTCCCAGACATCAATATTATTTGTCGACTTTCCTCCAAGCTTTACAGTACCATTTTCTCCAAATAGATAAAGCGTTTCTTCCAGATTCTTCGGATATACATTTGTAGTACCCTCAATAGTAGCAATTGCCCCATTTTTAAACTTTATCACAGCTAATCCTACATCTTCTGCTTCTAAATAATCATGGAATTGTTGCCTTGTAACTCCATAAACACTTTCAACTTCATCACCAAGCATCCATCTTAGTAAATCGATTCCATGGATACATTGGTTCATCAATGCTCCTCCATCTTGTTTCCAGGTACCACGCCAAGGTGCTTGTGTATAATAATTCTTATTTCTATTCCATCTTACATGAATTGACCCATGAGAAAGCTTTCCAAATCTGTTGCTTTCCAAAGCTTCTCTCATTTTTTGTACAGCAATATTAAACCTATTTTGATGACAGGCGGCAACCTTCACTCCTCTTTTTTTCGACAAGTTTATAATTTTTTCCGCATCTTGCATACACATAGCCATAGGCTTTTCAATGATCACATGAATTCCATGCTCAATACAATATAGAGCAATGTCTGCATGCAAACCGCTTTCTGTCGCAATACTGATCAAATCAATATCGTTTTCCTCTATCATGTTTTTATAATCTGTATAACGCCTGATCGTTGTATCATTTTCCAATCCATGCTTCATTAACACATCTTCCATATGTTCAGGAATCAGATCACAGACGGCAACGAATTCAAAGTTATTACTGACGGCCGCCTGAACATGATTTGTTGAAATTCTTCCACAACCTATTAGTGCATATTTCATATTAGCCTATCTCCTTTATAAATCTGATAATCTCTTTTACGATCTTTTCAGCAACATGTCCATTGCCAAAAGGCATATATTTACCAGCAACTATCTTTCTTTAAGGATCCTTGCCGGTATTCCAATTGCAACTTTATTATCAGGGACATCCTTTGTCACTACAGAACCCATACCAACCATCGTATTGTTTCCTACAACACATTGGTTCCGAATAATACTTCCGGCAACATACGCATTATCTCCAATATGAACGCTTCCATATGATTGCGAACAAATGACAGTAGCATCCTGACCAATATAATTATTGTGTCCGATATGCGTTGACGGCGCAATTTTCACTCCATCCGCAATATAGGTATCATCAATGGTGCCTCTTGCTATATTGACATGGCTGCCAATAAACACATCATTCCCAATATATACGCCTCCATGGTGTTTTACCATAACCTTTTTGTGATTGCCATCTTCGGAGTAACCAAACCCATCCTCTCCGATAACACTCAACGACTGAATATAACAGTTTTTTCCAATGGCGACGTTGTTTTTTATTACAACATTATCACAGATCGTAGTATCGTCGCCTATACAAATTTTTCCCGTGATAGAACAATTGTTTCCTATTCTTGTGTTTTCTCCTAATATGACTTCCCCTCCTATAACTGTATTCTTTCCAATCCGATCGCCGTGATCGCTGTTCTCTTCAAAGAAGTGCTCAATAATAGAGAAGAATATTGCTTTTGAATCCCTGGAAATAATCTGATTCTCCGCAGCTGCATATACCCCCTCTTGTACGACAATCAGTTGTATATCTTTTACATTCGGATACCCATTCCTATCTGATTTAATCCAAGTTATGGTTCCCTCTTTATAATTATCTAAAGAAGAAAATCCCGCAATCGAGCACATTTCGTCTCCTAAAACAGTAAAATCAAATTTCCGACTGTCCAAAAAAGCTTTTATTTCTTTCAGACTAACTTTTATTGCTTCTCCCATTTTACTATCGACTCGCCCTCCAACACAACTTTTTCATTTTGATTGGTACAAACTGTATCCATTATATATATATTCTTTGCCCTCTTTATATCCTTCACGCATACTTTAATTTCAATACAATCATCTATATAGACCGGAAGTTTATAATTAAACGACTGCGATATTAAAATTGTTCCTTCTCCCGGCAATACTGTACCAAGCAGTTTGGAAATACCATTTAATAAAAACAATCCATGAGCTATTCTTTTCTTAAAAATTGTTTGTTCGGCATAATGATCATCCAGATGAACCGGATTATCATCGCCCGACACATTGGCAATTTTTCTTACTATTTCATCGGTTGCAACAACCTTTATCATGGCAGAATCACCTATTAGAAGTTCTTTCATATCATCCTCACAATCTACAAATCCTTTTTCGCCAAGATACTTCCCAGATCTCTTATATTATCACTCAGACTTTCATAACACTGAAATACCTTTTGATGACAAAATTCTTTTAAAACCGTTCTTACATCCTTTTCCTCTTCGTAATACCAAATAGGATGCGTAAGAATATGCAGGCGATTATATTGCTTCTGATTCACAATTTCTAAAACATCTTCCCGCCAATTTCTTCTGGAATCGGATATATACTTGAAATTTTTAAAGAACTCTGCTCCATAGCTGTTGATCACATTACCTGATCTTATGACATAATTGGAATCCAAAGTTTTTTGAGATGGTCTATGCATTGATACACTTATTACCCTGCTGTCCCCTCCCAGAAAGCTCTCTAAAATATCCAATTCTTTTTCTATTGCGTCCGGAACATTAATCTCTCTCTTTTCATACTTCTCCTCATCAAAATGCAACCCTATATCGTGTCCGCAATCTTTAATTTTCTGTAAAAGATATATATTCTTCTTTGAAAACGCATTATAAAAATCACTGCTGATCAGAACATAATATGTAGATTTCACTCCCAGGCTGGCTTCTAATTTTGCCAAATCCAGTGCCCTTTCAATATCCATATCAATATCATGTCGCAAAATAACTGCGTACTCATATTGAGAATAATTCAAATAATCACTAAAAACATATTCTCTGTCTTTTAAAGAAGTTATCAACTGCTTATATGCGTTATAAGTAAATCTCATATTACAAAACCTCAATATTATCTCTGATATCGATATTTTTCATCACATTCTTGGTGTCAAAAATTGCAACTGCATTTTTTTGAACCATTTCATAATCAATATTGGTATGTGCGGCTGTAATGCAGATCAAATCATACAACGCAACGACATCCGCATCAAACTTACTAATGCCCTTATGTTTTTTACCTTGATATTTGTATTCCGATATATACGGATCATAAAACTCCACATTTGATCCTTTTTTCGCAAACTCTTCAATTACCTTGAGTGCAGGACTTTCGCGATAATCATCAATATCCTGTTTGTATGCAACTCCCAAGACCAATACTCTTGATCCATTCAACGGTTTCTTATGTCGGTTCAAAATATTACCTGCTCTTTCCACAGTATATTCCGGCATCTTATCATTAATCATCATTGAACTTTCAATCATAGATGTATGGAAACCATATTCCCTTGCCTTCCATGAAAGATAATATGGATCAAGCGGAATACAATGACCACCAAGTCCCGGGCCGGGATAAAATGCCTGAAAGCCATACGGCTTTGTTTTCGCAGCATCAATTACTTCCCATAAACTAATCCTCATCTCATGGCAGAGAATTGCCAACTCGTTTACGAGACCGATATTGATATTACGATAGGTATTTTCCAAAATTTTTTCCATTTCTGCTACCGCCGGAGAGGACACCTCATATACATCTCCTTCCAATACCGTGCGATACATGGTTGCAATGACTTCCGTGGCATCTTTTCCTACGCCCCCAACAACCTTCGGCGTATTTTTTGTCTTATAAATTAAATTACCCGGATCAACACGTTCCGGTGAAAAGCCAAGGTAGAAGTCCTCTCCGCACTTTAGTCCGGAACCTTCCTCTAAAATAGGCTTTATCAGTTCTTCCGTAGTTCCCGGATAAGTTGTGGATTCCAATACAACCATGGTATTCTTTTTAAGATATTTAGAAATTGCTTCCGTAGAACTTTTTACATAACTAATATCTGGCTGCTGATGCACGTCTAAAGGAGTTGGAACACAAATTGCAATAAAATCCGTCTCCTTGACAAAGCTAAAATCTGTTGTCGCTTTAAGCATTCCGGTCTCTACCAATTTCTTTAAATCAGAATCCACTACATCGCCAATATAATTATGTCCCGAGTTGACCGCATCAACTTTTGATGCCTGTATATCAAATCCAATAGTCTCAAATCCCGCTTTTGCCTTTTCTACAGCTAGTGGAAGTCCAACATAACCCAGACCAACGACTCCAACCTTAATATTTTTATTTCTGATTCTCTCAAGTAATAAATCTTTCATGAATTTTCCTCCAGGTTAGATCAATTTGTATGTTTTTAAAATCTCTACGACTTGCTCTGACGTAGTTCCATCACCAAACAGATCCCCATTGTTACAATCTTCAGTTCCTTTTACTGCGTTTGCAATTTTTATTTTATCGCTTCTGTCTCTGCTGTCATCAAAATCAATTGTAATAATATGTTCTCTATTCACCAATTCTTTCCAAGGGTTAAATTTAAGCATAAACAAGCACCTTTTTTTCGCAAAATATGTCTCTTTTGAAACTCCTCCCGAATCACACAAAACATATTTACAATCATTCATCAGTGCAACCATGTCCATATACCCTATTGGTTCAACAATTTTCAGATTTTCAATCTTTAAAGCTTTTTCCCACAATCCAAATATTTCAAGCATTTTTTTGGTTCGGGGATGCAAAGGACATAAAACTTGGTCATTAATTCTCACAATAAAATTTAAAATTTTATTCATTCGCTCTTTTGAATTTGTATTTTCTTGTCTGTGCCAAGTCATAAGCACATATTCTTCTTTATCAACATTATACTTTTCCAAAATTTCTTTATTGCCCTTTTTCTTACAATATAAAAAAGTATCATGCATAATATCCCCAGTAAAGAAGACACCTTCCATAATATTTTCTTTTTTAAGATTTTCTACCGAATCTCTATCAGGACAACACAAAATTTTTGAAATATGATCAACTAAAGTTCTATTGATCTCCTCTGGATTATTTTTTGCATAGGTACGCGGTCCTGCTTCTATATGTACAATAGGTATATCTAACTTTACCGCTGCCAATGCTGCTGCCAAAGTTGAATTTGTGTCTCCGTATACAACTACAGCCGATGGAGAAATATCATTCATTAGCTTTTCTAGTTCCATCAATGCCATGCCAGTCATTTGGGCATGTGATCCACTGCCTATCCTTAAGTTTTTATAAGGTTTTTCTATTCCAAGTTCATTAAAAAAGATGTCCGACATATTTTCATCATAGTGTTGTCCCGTATGAATTATTATATCTTCATAACCCCTTTTATGAAGTTCCCTGGATAATGGCGCTAACTTTATTAATTGCGGCCTATTACCCACTACATGCATTATCATGGTTCACCCTCCTGACTTAAACATTTGCTTTTACATTAAATTTTCTCATCCACAATTCCAAACAAATAAAACGAAAAAGGCCTGCTCCATTTTTATTAACCAATATTTCATCCCAGTTATTAATTAGCTTATCAACATCAATAAAAGCTGAAGAGCGAACTTCTTTCTCTAAAAATATTCCTTTAAAATACTCTTTTTCATTCTTTAGCCAAGTATCCTCTGGTGTAGCAAACCCAATTTTATCTTTCCTCTTTTTTATCGCCTCAGGCATACTTAATGCTTTTCTCATAATATACTTTGACCATCCATGATATATTTTTTTCCCAATAGGTAAATTTGCACAGAACTCTACAAAATGATAATCTAAAAATGGTAGACGACTTTCTATAGAAAATGCCATAGAATTTCGATCTGCATATCTTAATAGCGCAGGCAGAGATGCCACGAATACATCGTTGTACTGAAAGTTTGTTTTTCTTGAATAATCAAAACCATTTTCTTTCTCTTCAAATCTCTTATTGAGATAGTTATTTTTTATTTCTACTTTATTTTTTGAAAAAATTTTACGTATTTTTAATATATCATTTTGTAAAAACATTGTACTTTTTACTTGTGAAATTGATCCAAATAATTCTATTATAGCTGTCACAAAGCGTTTTTCCTTTAATAGTTTATTAATATAATAAATTCTTGATTTCCTGTATCCACACAATATTTCATCAGCTCCTTGACCATCTAATAATACAGTAATCCCATTCTTTTTTGCATCTTTATATACACAATAGCTTGCATACATCCCTGTTGAAGAAAATGGTTCATCCTGATAATAGATTAAATCTTCTAGTTCATTCTTCAAATCATTTTCACTAGAAAAAACCTGATGTGAAATAGTATCAGTATGTTGTGTCACTACATTCATATATTTTCTTTCATCAATTCTTTTGTCATCTGTACAAAAAGAGAAAGTATGCTGCTCTTTTTTTTCTGGCATCTTGTTAAGGATTTCATCAATGCAACAAACAATAGAAGAAGAATCTAATCCCCCTGAGAGACAACTTCCAACCGGAACATCTGCTCTCAAACGTAGCTTCACTGAATTCTCAAATGTTGTTTTACAGGTTTTTTTATCATTTATATTTACCCTTGCTTTTGTTTCTTCATTAAACTTCAAATCATAAAACCGTTTTATTTCTATCTCTATATTTTCTTTAATCAACATATAATGCCCTGCCGGCAATTTATAAACATTTTTAAAAAAAGTTTCATTTGTATGTTCTACCAATCCTTGTGTTAAATAGTCGAAAACTATAGGTTCATTTGCAACCCGTTCAATTTTCTTATCGCAAAGTAATGCTTTGATTTCAGATGCAAATAAAAAACGTTCATTATTAATATTATAATAAAATGGTTTAATGCCAAAACGATCTCGGGCACAAAACAGCTGTTTCTTTTTTTTATCCCACAAAGAAAATGCCCACATACCATTAAATCTGCTTAAACAATCCACTCCCCAAAAATCATATGCTGCAAGTATAACTTCTGTATCGGTATTTGTTGTAAAATTATAACCTCTCTTTTGTAATTCATCTTTCAATTCTAAATAGTTGTATATTTCTCCATTGAAAACTATGACATAACGTTCTAGATATTTCATCGGTTGATGTCCTTTGCTGGTCAGATCAAGAATAGACAATCTTCGGTGACACAACCCGATATATTTGTCTAAAAATAAGCCTTCATAATCAGGTCCTCTATGAGCTAATATACTCCCCATTTCTTTTAAAAACTCACTTCCATCAAAACATCCACTTTTATCTATATAACCACATATTCCACACATACTTTTTCCTTCCCATTATGTCAATAATAAAAAATTTTAAACCAACATTTATATACTAGGGCAACATTCCTAAATACAAAATTTTTCTGATACTTATCCCACTTTTCTGCATAATAACGAAAAATCTCATCTTTTGTTAATTTATACAAAGCTTTTAGCTGCTGTACATGGACATTATGATAAAATTTACTTGCAGGCATTTTGGGCTTTTCAAGATAACAATCTGCTCTTGACCAGAAACCCAAATCAAAATCAGAAAGCCGTTCTTTAAGAGTTAAACAGCACTTATCGAAAATCTCTTTAGCTGTATTGTCTTCATAAAACAAATAATAATCATATACCCCGTACATGGCATATATAAAACCATCTAGGATACATGATATTTTTTCAGTTACAGCTTCCTCCAAATACATTCTTCCTTTGTTATCAAAATTTACTACTCCTCCTTCAAAAACGCTGTATTGGAATGATTGAAACAGATACTGAGCTGCTTTTTCATAGTTTTTCTCTCCTAAAATCAATGCCGCTCTCAACATAAAACTAATCGCTTGACCTTGCGCTATTGCAGAGATATAATTATCTTGAGAAATTTGATTATACTCGTCACCAGAAAAAGTATATTCCAATCTGCCTATTCCTATATCATTAACTATCATATTTTTGTATAGCCAGTCAGCTTGAATTTTCATTTTAGATAAATATTTTTCTTCTTTATTTTTTAAATATTTAGAGCATAATCCCAAACCATACTGAGCTATTGCACAAGGATTATATTGCACCCCCATCTTTCCCTTGTAATCTAATAATAGGACTCCCTGATCATCAAACAAATAATCATAATCTGCTTTGGACGAAAAGTCCAAATAGTAATCACAAATACTTGTATTACTTAAATTATACACCCCACAGCCTTCGTACAAAGGAAGCCACCAAAACGCCAATGATGATGTGTCTTTTTGCACATATCGCTTTAATGTATCAATCAATCTTCCCATTTCGTTTTTTCCTTTTCAGTAAATTTACTTTATAATTTTTTTTCAATATAATTAACCAAATGATAATTGAAATATTAAATGCTATTATATTTCCTAATATAATTCCATTCACTCCCAAACTTTTTATAGTCAGGCATGTCACTCCTATATATACAATCATCTGAACAAATAGTACCCCAAAAGGTTCAAAAAATCTCCCACCTGCATAGGAAATGCTCTGAAAAAAAGAACTCAATGCCATTCCCGCAATTCCACATGCATAAAACTTTAAAGAAATAGCCGTGGCAGCAATATCCTTTCCCCCAAACGCTCCTCTTCCAAATAATAACTGCACCACCCAATTGCCTAGTAATTGAAATAAGATAACTGTTACTACCGCACCAGATATACAAAATAAAACTATTCTTTTTATTATCTTAGATAATTCTTCTTTATGCTCATTTAATATTAGCCGTGTAACATCCGGTAGCATTACTTTTGTTACCGATGTTATAAATAAATACACTGGCAGATTTACTATTTTATAACTATAAGACAAGATTGCTACTGCTCCATCTCCCAATAAAGAGGCAAAAAACTTGTCCAACATCAAATTTATTGAAGTAAAAGAAGAAATAATACAAACAGGTAAAATAGCACCAATAATCATTTTCATACTAGTTTTATTTACTTTTAGAATAGTTACACGAAGATTATATTTAAAACAACAAATAATTAGGACAGTCAAAAACATCAAAATCCCGCCGCACACTGAGCCAACGGCAACATAATATATATTTGCTTTTGTTAAAATCTGCATTAATATTATACTGCCATTCAAAAACAGAGTAGCAGCTGTAGGTATGATAAACTGGTTATTTGCATTTAAAAAAGAATTAAATATCGAAACCATTGAAAGAAAGAAAACATTTGGGGCCAATATTATAACTAGTCTACAGGTTATAACAAATTTATCTCCATGAAATCCTGGTGCAACAAGCCCAACAAATATATTCGGAAAAAACGATATAGCCGCCACTAAAATCAACAATATCATACTACATAAAACAATAGCACTATGAATTAAATTGTCATCTTTTTTTTGTTGTTCCCTTACGAGTAATGGAGTTAACGCTAATGGCACAGCACTTATTAAAATTTGAGTAAATAGTAATGGTATAGTTTCAGCAACCTGAAAAGCCTCCAATCCTTTAGATGTACCCAAATAGAATGCAAAAAGCATCTCTCTAATATAACCAATAACTTGAGATAACATTGTCAAAAATGCTACACTTAATGTAGTACTTAAATATTTCTTCATATCACTCTATCCTATCATATTTTTTATATTCCACCGCCATTGCTGCAAAGAATACAGAGCAAATTATGACAAACTCAATACTTCTAAATACTGCAAAAAAATTAGCATAAACAAATGCCATCGCTATAACAGAAAAACTAAGTAAAAAAACTCCTCCATCCTCTATTTTACCATTAGATTTTTTAAGCATCTTAGCGTTCATTCTTATAATAGCAACTAAAATAATAATTATATATGCAGCGCCTAAAATTCCAAAATCCATTAAAATATAAGCGAGTATATTATGCATATATAATACTGGCCCTCCATAATCAAGTCCATCTGCCTGCCATCGATACCCAATCCCCTGCCCAAATATGGGTGAATTAATGAACGATTTAACAGCCATCTTTAACTCAATAATCCTTACCGAAACGCTTCCTTCATCAACCGTTACTATTTTTTCTGGTTCTTCAGCTTCATTACCTTCTATACTTCCGTTATTATCCGATATTGACACCATCGTTTTCCATCGTTTTCCAAGATTTGTTCCCGCCATTAATATTACCATACAGGCTAATAAACAACATTCAACAATTAAAACCTTTCTTACTAATTTCTTTTTATCTACCCCTTTTTTTCGAACATAAATCACTACACCTATACCCAATACTATCCATCCACCCACAAGCGCCATTAACATTGACTTAGTCTCTGTCAGCATAACTGCTATAAAACAAACGAGAGTACCAAATAAATATTTTTTGTTTTTATTTTTTTTTCTAATATAAAAAAATCCTAAAATTAATGACCCTACCATCGGAATCATCGATGTGGCTTTTATCAAGTGAAATGTCACTCTTTGATATGGATGTCCAAATACATAAACCATATAATATGTAATAATTCGCAAAGCATAAAAAATTGAAATCCAGCCAATTAATCGAATCATATTCTCAATTTGTTTTTGTTGCAAAGCCTGAGTTATGATTACAATATAACAAAACCAAGTAAAAGGCAGTATGCCTCTGACCACATCTGAAATCGGAGTACCTCTGGAAATCCCCCACAAAGCCGATATTGCACATAAAACAATAAATCCAACTACACATAGAAAGCTTCCATCAACGTTTATCCCTTTCTTAGCCCAGTTTTCTTTTAAAAACATTAAAACTGTTGCCACAGATAAACATGCAAAAAGGGTATAAATCAAAATTCGAATTTTATTCATCCTCCCATCCATAGAAGGTAGAATAAACAACAACATAAGTTGCATTAATAATAAAATATATATAACACCAGAATTTTTTAATCTATTTTGTATACTAAATCTCATTTTTCTATCACCGTTATTAATTTTTGAGTCAATTGTGAAAATTCAAAATCTTGTGATGCAACACGGCTATTTTCACACATCTCTTTATATTCCTCTTTATCTAACTTATACATTTTTATGATTCCTTGAACCAGCCCATCAACTGAATTATTTTCTTTTAACACTAATCCACATCTATATTTCTCAACAAGATTATATGCACTTGGCTGTGTGTAGAGCACAGGTTTACCTGCTGCAATATATTCAAACAATTTATTATGACTTCCTCCATATCTAAGGACGTTATGTTTGCTTTCAAATATTTCTTTAGCATAATTTACAATAAGAATATTCCCTTTACTTAAGATATATGGAATATTTTTTTTGGGAACTCTTCCTTTAAACTTTACATTCTGTATTTTATAATCCAAACAATATTTTTCTAAAATCGCTTGCTCATCCCCCTGTCCATATATTAAGAACATGATTTTATTTCCATAAATTTTTTGAACTTCTCCCGCTGCTTTTACGATTCTTCCAATGTCATTTGCTCTCGAGATTGTACCCGTATAAATAATCTTAAAAGCATTACTTTCTAAATCTACATCAAAAAAATAACCACTTTCAACCTGTTGGTCAAATTGTTCCAAATCAATTCCATTGTTAATATAATAAACTTTTTTTAAATCAATAGTTTTATTCCAACCCCTATCAATTATATATTGTTTTCCACCCTCCATCGTAAAAACAATGGCATCCGATCTTTTGTAAATCCACCTTTCTCCATAGTATAAAATCCTTGCTATCATGCTCTTTTCTTTAAGTGCTCCTAGCATAACTAATGTTTCGGGCCATAAATCACGAATTTCAGTTATAATTTTGCAATGAATTTTTTTTGATATAATAATACCTGCAACGCAAGTAAATGGATGAACAGATGATGCAATGATCACATCTGGTTTTTTTAATTTCTTCATCAAAGCCCTATAACTTCTCAACAGACCTACAGAAAACTCTATCATGTTCTTTATTCTCTGTTTACCATTGCCAAAATACGAACCTGTTTTAATGAATACAAAAGGAATGCCTTCCCGCTCTTTTATAATGAACCTCTGATCTTTCTCTTCAATATAATTTTTTGTACCTTTATGTAGAAACGAGGCACAAATTATAACAGGGCGATATCCTTTCTTTTTTAAATTAATTGCAAAGTTATAGTGCCTTCCACCCTGAGTTTCAAACATTTCTGTTGCATAATGATTAATCAGCCAAACGTCCTTTTTCATCATTCTCCTCTTAACGTATATTTACCACATATTTAATAATGTATTATTATATTTTTTCTGTTACATTTCCATTTTCAAATTTTTTATTATTTAATTTTTTTTACTGGGACCCCAACATACACACCTGGTTCTGTCAAATTATTTATGACAACACTTCCTGCCCCCAAAATTGTTCTTTGGCATACTCGGATTCCCTGAATAATTTTTGTACCAACGCCAAGTTCAGAACATCCGTCTAATTGAACATATCCAGATAAATTTGTTGCAGGATATAAGGTAATATAATCTTTTAAAATCACGTCATGACCAACAGTACAATTCCAGTCAATTACATTGAAATCATTCATTTTCACATTTATGCTAAGCACACATCCCGCACAGATAATATTTCCTCTTCCAATTCTAATATCTGGAGAAACCACTGTATCAGGATCCATTAAATTTGGAAAAATGAGATAATCATTTTCTCCAATCTCCTCCCCTATCTTCTTTCTAACCATTGCATTTCCAATTGCACATACAACATTCAGAGATTTACTCACAGACTTCAAATCAGAAACTTTCCCAATTACACTATAGTTCTCTACTTTTGTGCCAATTGCAATATTATCATCTATAAATCCTTTAATTTTCCATTGATTATTTACTTTGTTTATTCTTTCAATCAACCATACAACTTCTCTTCCAAATGCTCCTGCTCCAACAATGACTATTTCATTCATAATATATACTCCGTTTTATTCTTTTGAACCTTTAAAAGCTTCCATAGTGGCTGAAGTACTGCTATTAATTCCTTCTTTCTTAATCACTGTTTTAAATGTTTTAATAAATATCTTAATATCTGTCTTAAAAGAAATATTATCAACATATTTAACATCAAATTCTAATTTTTCTTCCCAACTAATAGAATTCCTTCCATTAACTTGCGCATATCCAGTAATGCCCGGAAGAACTTGATGCCTTCTTTTTTGTCTTTCACTATATAATTCTAGGTATTCAACCAATAAAGGTCTTGGCCCTACAATGGCCATATCTCCTTTTAAAATATTAATTAATTCCGGCAGTTCGTCTAGACTTGATGTTCTTAATGCTTTTCCAAAATTCGTTAACCGTTCTTCATCGGAAAGTAAATTTCCATCTCTATCCGTTTCATTCGTCATCGACCTAAATTTATACATATTAAATATTTCACCATTAAGACCAGGTCTCTTCTGTTTATACAATACTGGTGATCCTAATTTTATTCTTACAGATAACGCAACCATTAAAAAAATTGGACTAAATAGAATCAAAGCCACGAATGCAATACAAAAATCTATACATCTCTTAATAACTTTAATGTAAACCTGTTTGAACATCAGTTCCATAATCCCTTCACAATTTCTATAACTCTTTCTAACTCCTCTTCCGTCATTTTTGTGTCGGATGGTAAACATAATCCTCTTTTAAAAATTTTTTGAGCAGTTGCTCCATTATCAACATATTCATATGTTTTATAAAAAGGCTGCAGATGCATTGGTTTCCATATGGGTCTAGCTTCTATGTTTTTATCTTCTAATGCAAGTTGAATATCTAAAGGTGTCACTGAACATGTTTCAGACAAAACAAACGAAGAAAGCCAACAATTACATTTTTGATTTTTATTGTTATTCGGCATCATCTTTATATCTGATATTTCTTCAAAAGCTTTCTTATAAAACGTATAGATCTTCCTTTTTTTCTCTATGCGTTGATCAAGAACCATCAACTGACCTCTTCCTATTCCCGCCACAACATTGCTCATTCGGTAATTGTATCCTAACTCTTTATGATGATAATAACGTTCAGCTTCTCTTGATTGTGTTGCCCAAAACCGTACTTTTTCTGCTTGTTTCTTTGCCTTCTCTGAATTAAGTAATAACATCCCGCCTCCAGAAGACGTAATAATTTTATTGCCATTGAACGAAAGTACTCCACAACTTCCAAATGTACCCGTCATTTTGCCTTTATATATAGTCCCTAAACTTTCAGCAGCATCTTCCAACAAAGGAACATCATACTTATTACATATCTCTAATATCTCATCAATTTTAGCTGCAATGCCGTATAAATGAACAACAATTACTGCCTTTGGTTTTTTCCCAAAACTTATATATTTCTGAAAAGCTTTTTCTAAAGCATCAGGACTCATATTCCATGTTTCTTCTTCACTGTCTATAAATACTGGTGTTGCATTCTGATAGATGATAGGATTTGCACTGGCAGAAAATGTAAGGCTTTGACAAAACACCAAATCCCCAGCACCAACGCCTAATAGTTTTAAAGCAAGATGAATAGCTGCAGTACCTGCACTTAAAGCCGCTGCATCTTTAGCCCCTGTCACTTGACAAATTTCCTTTTCAAACTGATTTACATTTTCACCAAGAGGAGCAATCCAATTTGTATCAAAAGCTTCTTTTATGTACTCCATTTCATATCCTTCTTCACTCATATGCGGTGAAGAAAGATAAATTCTTTTATTTTGCATAACCGATCCTTCCCATTGTTTCTATATATATAAGTATAATATTAATCTTATTACCAAAATTTTTTATTCGTGGTTATATAATCTACTTTCTTATTGATAAAATCCCAAACCTTTTCTTCATTATCCACAGTCCACAAATTTACCAATACTTTAGAGTCAAGGAATTTTTCCAACGTTGCATTAGAAATCTTCTCATAATTACAGTCTAACGCAATTCCTCTCTTATAATAATAATTAATCATACTCTCACTCGGATCATTTGTTACGTGCTGTAGCTTAACATTAGGCATATCTTTTACAATTTTCCGCATCTCAACCATTGTATCAAAGTCATAAGCAATAAACATATATTGTCCGCCATTCATTTTGGATTCCACTGTATCGCTTAATTGTTGTAAATCATCCTCTACAACTCCCTGCATCCTGCCGTCCGCTACTCTTCCATTGGTTGTATATTCCATCTTAATTTCAATGACCGGGACCATTTCTTTTTCTTTACACACATCAAGATATTCGTCTAAAAATGCTACTTTATTTGCTTTCGGATCATTTTTATATTTAGAATACCCGTTGCCGCTGATAATCTTTAATTTACGGATCTCCGCCTCGGTCATATCTTCCGGCCTCTTATCAACACCACATGTTCTTTTTAAGGTAGTATCATGCACGGCAACAAACTTACCATCTTTCGTCATTCGTATATCTGTCTCTGCGCCCCAAAAGCCTGCATCTCCTGCTAACTCAAATGCTTTTACCGTACTCTCCGGCGCCTCAGAACTTAATCCGCGGTGTGCCACAAACTTTGCAGAACTGCTCGTAATCTTCCCAATCACCCTCACAGGATAGCTTGCCTTCTTTTTGCTTCCATCCGCTGCTGTTGCTGTAATCGTCGCTGTCCCCTGTCCTTTTGCATAAATCTTTCCCGAAGAATTCACAGTTGCCACCTTAGTGTTTGATGACTTATATGTAACTTTTTTATTATAAGCATAAGACGGCGACACCGAAGGCTTCCTTGTATAATATTTACCCTGCTGAAGTACGGCTTTGCTTTTATTAAAAGATACCTTGGACACTTTCTTTGTCTTTACTGTAACCCTGCATCTTACCTTTTTAGATTTTTGTGATTTTATTCTAGCTGTTATGTAAGCCTTTCCATTCTTCTTGGCAGTTACAACTCCTTTAGAATTGACTGTTGCAACTTTTTTATTGCTGGAATACCACTGTATTTTCCTTTTCTTCGCCTTAGACGGCGTAATCTTTACTGTAAACTTTTTCGTTGTTCCTCTGTACATGGTCTTTTTAGAAGAAACATTAGAGAATTTGATTTTTTTCACCTTAGGAGTTTTGGCTGATACACTATTTGTGCCCATCAAAATAAACGCCATACATAATGATGCCGTTCGCAGTAAAAATTTTAGCTTTTTCATACTACACCTCATACTTTCTCTCTCAAGCTGAACAATAAATATCAGTCCCCATCCTAACCCTATATCTGTGATTCCCTATTTTATCACAAAAGTAACATATCTACAACATATTTGCCTAATTCTTTTAACAAATTCAGACATTTCTCAACTGATAATGAGAGCTTTTTTACGATAATTTTATTTTCTTGATGATCTCATTCCCACTTTTGTCTATGACATATACGGTATAATAACGGCCTTTTTTTCCTTGAAATTCTGCTTTCCCTTTTTTATTTTTTAATTTCGTTCCTTTTTTCCCTTTTTTAAAATAGGAAACTGATTTTTTCCCTTTTGCATATCTGAATTTCAAGGTCTTCTTGCTCTCATCTGAAGCTGTTATTTTGACCTTAGCACTTTTTCGGCTCTTTCTATATTTTTTCACTTTAAGCTTCGGCGCTTTCCCCGCAGTTATTTTTACTGTCTTTACTGTCTGATTTCCCGCATTGTCTCTGGCATATATCGTATAATAGTCTGTCTTTTTAACTTTAATGGAACTGTTTTTTACAGAATAACCCCTTTTCCCGTTTGCAAAGTATGAAGCAGTCTTCTTGCCCTTTATGTATTTTACTTTTGTAATTTGCGTACTGCCTCTTTTCTTCGCACTTACCTTTACCAGAGAATAATTCTTTTTCTTTGATGTCTTTACCGTAATATATGGAGGATAATAATTGGAATTGACGGTCTTCTCAGCATTTAAATACCCGCCGGAAGCTGTCTTTCCATTCAAGCTGCTGAGTCTGGTTGCTCCGCGTTTCAGCGCAGATTTCACCATGGCCGGTGTTACTCCCGGATATTTTGCATAGATCAGCGCCGCCGTACCCGTCACCATCGGAGCTGCCATGGACGTTCCACTTTCAATGATTCCTCTTTCTCTGACACCCAGCCCAAAGATATCAGTTCCGGGAGCAGCCAAAAGCACACTCTTTTTTCCATAGTTTGAATACCCGTCTAAATATCCGTTGTAATCCAGATTCGCAACAGATATTACGTTGCTGTAATTATAGCTGGCAGGATAAACAGGATACCGGTCATTATTATTTCTCTCATTTCCGGCGGCGCAGATAAACAGCATATCTTTATTTTCTTTTATCACATCCCGGAGCATCCTGTCGTTTTGATAGGAGCCAAAGCTGAAATTGCAGATTTTTGCCCCCATCTTTTTAGCATATTTAATTCCTTTTATGACGCTGAGTGTTGTTCCCTCTCCCTTTTTTCCGCCCAAAACTTTTATGGACATGAGTTTTACATTTGTACCGGACGCAATGCCTGCGATGCCGTATCCGTTATTGCGGACAGCGGCAATCGTACCGGCACCATGGGTACCATGGTCATCTTCATAGGAAACATCTCCATAAGAGTCTACATAATATTTATTTGAATATACCTTATTGTTATTATTATAGAAATTCCACCCGTAAATATCGTCTTTATAACCGTTCTTATCGCTGTCTTTTCCGTTCTTCTTTTCTTTCGGATTTTTCCACATGACAGACTTCAGATCAGGGCTGGTATAATCCACACCCGTGTCAATATTTGCCACAATTACTTTTTGGGTATTTTTTTTATTCAGCTGTTTCCAGAGATTCTTTACATTAATGTCCAATCCTTCTTTTTGTGGAATAGTAATGCCCTGTCCCCCTTGCTGATCATGGACATAATCTGTGAGATTCGATCCGTAGTTCAAGAGTCCCCACTGTACATAAAAGAACGGATCGTTGACTCCTGCTGTCTTCATCGCAGTCTCTTTCCCTGATGTTCTGCCGTTTCCGTCTACCAGCCGATAGACATAGTTTGGCTGAACATATTCTACGTCGCTGTTCTGATCCAGTTCTTTTACTGCTGCTGCCGTCTCTTTCTTTGTATCTGTCTTTACGACAGCCATGGAGTCCGTCACCTGCTGTGCATCTCCCGGGGACTCATCCATGATGTTTTCCTTTTCATTCTCGGACAGGCCGTCTTTAAACTTTACAATGACTTCCTTTGTTTTATATTCATCTGTATCTGTGACAGAAACAGATGTATTTTCTGCTGTATCCGCCTTTACTTCCTTTATCTCCGGCTGAAAAAGCGAGAGATTGCCTACAAGGCAGACTGCTGCCAATCCTCCGATTATTTTTCTCATATAACTCCTCTTTTCTTTCTCATTATTACTATATAAATAATAAATATACATCCGGCCATACTGCTGACGGCAGCCCCTGGAACCAGCCATGGCGTCCGGTATCTTAAAGTGATCTTGTGTTCTCCCGGCTTCAGCACCAGCCCCATATGCATTCCATTTGTTTTTATGATTTGCTGCTTCTCTCCGTCAACTTCGGCTGACCAGCCCTTGGAATACGGAATCGGAATACATAATAATTTTGTTTTCTTCGTCGTGATCTCTCCGGTAAAAACATTATTCTTATAGGAAATATTTTTTAATGAATTACGTTTTCTGTTCTTCATCTCCTTTTTCATATCCTGTGGCTTCACAGAAATAAGCGAAACCTCATCCACCTTATACGTTCCGGTACTCGGAAACTGGAATTTAAGTTTTCCGCTGTCCGATATCTTCATCAGATAATCATGTCTTCCAAAATAGTAGGAGCTCATCTTATCCTGAATATAAATATGGTGTTCCTCCGAACCGTCTGTCACATCAATTCCGCGGTTTCCCTTTTTCCCTTTCAAAGCAATCTCGCCAATATTAGACTTATTCTTTGTCAACGGACTGTAATGAAGATTTTTTATATAAATATAGTGATCTTTCTCCGGATCGAGTTTTAAACGGTATTCTTTACTTTTACCGGCCTTATTTACAGACGTACTGTGTTTCCCGGAAAGAATTTTGTCTTCTGTCTGCGCTGCCAGGCTGCTCTGCTTTTTCAGGCCTTTTACCTCATCTTCCAGAACCGCACATTTCAGCATGGCCTGCTCCCGCTCTGCTCCATTCATTGTATCATATTTTTTTTGGCTGATCCATGAATCATAGGTATAACCAAACGGAAGTGCATACGGATTCTCATACACCCTCGATTCTTCTGTTTCATCCAGGAGACGGTATCCCTCCAGCTTCTGGTCTTTCGGCACCGCAATATATTTTACAGAAGCAAGACTTAAAAGTCCCTGCCTGAGATCCAATCCATGGTATTTGTCTGCGTACTGCATTCCCAACGTCTCATAACTTTTTACAGCTTCCATTGTTTCCTTTGGAATAATGCTGTAATAGGCACTGACTGTATTCAGCCCATCCAGCAGTCCATAATTGTGAAATCTCTGGCCCTCATCGTGCACTCTGACCAGCTGTCCGCCCGCCTGTTTTCTCAACCGTTTATTTTCCTCTGTCTGAATCGCTTTCAATGCCTCTCCTGAATCTAAAAATTCACCGGCATAGTACCTTCCCCCGTCACCAAAGCGGTAAAACCCATGGACTCCTATACTGGCCACAACCAGGACAGCAACGGCAATCCGAGTCACCATATGTTTATCATCCATTCCTTTCCACTGAAAGAAGAGGAAGACCAAATAAAACAAGAACAAAAAGATGCCTGCGATGTAAGCCCCATCATTTTTAAATACTTCCGGCTTGCTCAGCTCTGCCACTTTGATGATCAGATTATAGATTGAAATGCCCACCAGAATACCGATAATCTGGCGTTTTGACATGTGAAAGAGCCTCGGATACATTTCAGCCACAAGCAGTGCTATAATAAATGTAAACGCAAAACTCCAACGGTTGGTCACATAAGAAAAACCATTGAAAATATAACCAAAAACAGGGAGTGCCAGGAATACAATGCATCCGACAAACGCCATCTTATACTTTTTGTGTTTCATTCTCCTTGAGTACATTAAAAACAATACAACAATACCGGCAATCGGAATGAAGCCTACGTTGGTAGACTGTCCGCTATTTCCATATCCAACAAAGTTTTCTAAAAACAAAATGTAATATTTGAAAGGATATGCGATCAGATTGTGGATCTGTCCGCCGCCTCGTCCATTTCCTAAAAAACCATCGACTGCAGGCAGAAGGATCACTGCCGACAGGGCAACACCCAGTATATAATAACCTGCAAAGTTTCTGAGCAGAACAAAAAAATTCTTCAGCCGCTCTTTTGTATAGTATTGATAAAAACGAATCAGCGCATATATTACCGTAAAAATAGTCAGCATATATAAGAAATAGAAATTACTCATAGATGCCACAGCTGTGATAACAATGAATAAATACGGCCGTTCCTTTTTAAAAATCTTTTCAACACCAAGGCATAGCAGTGGAAAATAGATCATCGGATTGATAAAAAACGGATGTCTTAGCCCTGAACGAAACGTGAATCCGCAGAATACATAGACAAGCGCCCCTAAAACTACTGCAAAATTATTTTTATTCATCTTTCTTCCGTATGCCATAAATGCGGCACCGGCTAAAAACATGCGCAGCAGAATCATGAAGTTATACATAATCTCTGTATGCTTCACAGGCACAAAAATATACAGAAGATTCAGGGGATCTCCGATGGCATAGTAGTTTAGAGTCGATAAAATATCGCCCCCGTAACCGAGACTCATATTCCACATAGGAAGAGACAGATGTCCTGATGCAATATTTCCAACCAATTCCCGCAGGTAATGTCCCCAATAAGCCAATGATTCAAAATGTTGTGACAGCCCGTCCTCTACCCCTGCGCCCCAGATAAAAGACTTACCCTCCGCAATAAATGGATAAAATGCCGTAAAGCACATGAAAACAAATAACATGAGATATAGTAAATAATATTTCCTTGTATTCTTTGTATTCTTTTGTGACGTCATGAATGTCTCTCCTTTAAATCTTATCTTCCTTTTCAAGAACAAAGTTTTCAAAATATGATTTATTATACCATAGACGACTATATATTTCCATATTACTGTTCAGATCTTTGTTAATGTAAGAAATTCTTCATATTGTTGCAAAATATTGTATGTAATCTTATAATGTAATAAGTTAAAATCTATAGAAACCGAAAGAGGAAATCAATATGATAAATATAATAAAAAAATTATGGAACAATCAAGGGCTCCGTTATGTTTTTTTCGGAGGATGCACAACACTTGTCAACCTTTTAATTTTTAATGTTTTGGTGTATGCCTGCCAAGTAAACTATACAATCAGTAACATTATTTCAGTAGCTTCCGCTATCGTATTTGCTTTTGTTGTGAATAAGATCTTTGTATTTGTATCCAAAAGTTCTTCCTGGAAAGAAGTATGGATTGAATTCTGCCGTTTTGTTCTGGGCCGTCTTTCTACAATGATCATCGAAGTCGGCGGTGTTTTTGTTCTCGTCCAGTATATAAGCCAGGCAAAATGGCTTGCAAAGCTGGAAACTCAAATTATCGTTACAATCGTAAACTATTTTATCAGTAAATTCCTTGTATTTAAAGAAACAACTGCAAAGGATGAAACAACTTTATGATCTTGCGCTAAAAATTTTTTGACCATGGCATCATTTCATTATATTATCATTTTGTTACATTTTGAGTGACAATATAACAGATATTTTTATAAAGTTAAATAATCTTACAAAACATCGAACTCTCTTGAAAACCTCTGCCTTTGATTCTATAATAATGTAGCTTATATAACTCATCCGTTATATTCGATTTTACATTCAAATTAGAAACCCTCAAAACGGAGGCCGTCATGAAACTTGACCGTTCACAAAAGATAATCATATGCTTCACTCTAATTTTTGCCTTTGTCCTGGCAGTACACAGTACTTCTCTGCCGGTGAAAGAAGATGCTACAAATAAATATTTGGACACCTTGGATTTAAAAGGTGTCGACCGCCTTATGATCGTGGCACATCCCGACGATGAATCTCTGTGGGGCGGCGCCCATCTGGCAAAAGACCGGTATCTGGTTGTGTGCCTTACCAATGCAAGTACATACCATCTCACAAGATATAAAGAATTCAAATATGCCATGAACGCAGCCGGTTCCCCGAGTATTATGCTGAATTATCCGGACTATGTCAATAGAAAACGCGTCTCATGGGAGCCATATAAAAACCGCATAGAGCATGATATCCAGACATTGCTCCGGTATAAGAACTGGAAAGAAATTGCCACACATAACCCTGAAGGAGAATATGGCCACCCTCACCATATCGGAACATCTAACATCGTAACTTCTGCCGCAAAAAAAGAACATGATTTTGACCGGCTCTATTATTTCGGCAGGTATTACAGGCAGCTCCCTCCTGACCGGCCCATCGGTCCGCCTCAGGATCCAAAATACATGCGGGTCAAAAAAAGGATGTTTCCCTACTATTACAGAGAACGCAGAACGATACGAAAGCACCGGCAGATGCACTACTATGAAAATTGGGTCAAAGCGACTGACTGGGATTCATAGCAAAACAGCGGAAGGACTCAGATCCCTCCGCTGTTTTTAGTTTACGTTCTTTGTCTCTGTTATTTCCGATATAATATATCTCGGCCGCATTTTCACTTCTTCGTAGATTTTCGACAGATAATATCCGATCACTCCCAGACTGAACATCAGAATGCTTCCAATGATCAGCAGAAGCAGTATAACTGTCGTAAAACCAGCCACAGCCCTTCCGCTGAAATACAGATACAGTGACTGTACTGCCAGTACGATTGCAAACAGGAAAAAGATCACACCGCAGAATGTAACCACCTGCATTGGCACAGCACTAAAAGAAGTAATATTGTTAATGGCGTATTTGAACAGCGACTTCATAGACCACTTTGATTCTCCGGCCTCGCGCTCCTGCACATGAAATTCTACATAAGTGGTCTTAAACCCCACCCAGGAAGACAGTGCCCGGAAAAAAACATTTCGCTCCGGAAGTTTCAGAAATTCATCCACAGCGGCCCGGTCAAGAAGCTTAAAATCAGATGCCCTGGACATATCGACCCCTGTGGCATTGCTTATGATCTTATAAAATGTTTTGGCAAAAAATTTGTGAAGAAATCCCTCCCTGCCTCTCGAGGCCTTAACGCCTTCGATCACCTGATAACCCTGTTCCCAAAGCCGGTACATTGTGATAAGAGTCTCCGGAGGATGTTGGAGATCGCAGTCCATGACTGCCACACAGTCTCCGGAGGCATTGGCGAGTCCCGCAAACACGGCTCCTTCTTTCCCAAAATTTCTGGAAAAACAGATTCCCTTAATATTTGAATTCTTCTTTGAAGCTTCCTTAATCCGTTCCCATGTCTGATCTTTGGATCCGTCGTTGACAAAGACCAGCTCATAGCTTATGTCTTCATTCTCCATCAGCCGGGCGATTGTCCCGGCCGTTTTTTCTATCATCTGTTCTTCATTATAAGCCGGAAGGACGATTGACATTGTCTTCATAATTAGGCTCCTATTCTGATACTGTGATTTTTACCTGTACGTTTCCTATGATGTCCATATTTTTTACTTCTTTCAGCTGGACCTGGACCGTATGCGTGCCGGTTTCATAGACAGAGACGTCAATCTTCGGATTTAAATCCTTAGCCGTCAAATCATCTACAACGGATTTCAGCCCCGTCACTTTGATCGGTACTTCAGACTGGTCGAATTCAATCTTATAATTATTTTCATTATTGATCAACTGGATCTGATCCGTGGAGAGAGTGATCGTTCGTTTTTTATACTTCTCAATGTTTGCTTTTACGACGATATCTTCGATCTTGCTTGTGTCTTTTACAAATGTGATCCCTTCCGGCAGTTTGATGTCCGCTGCTTTGATGGTCTTTTCTATACTTTTTGTACTGTTGCTTATGTCGATCGTAGAAAGTGCGATCTCATCAACCTGTTCCAGCGCGTCCTGCTCACCGGTAATCTCAATCTCCTCAGGTGAATAGTCAATACTTCCAAGGGCATATCCCTTAGCCGGAGTTCCCTTTGTCTTGACTACAATCGGCACGGTTTTAGTCCTGCTGAATTTTATTTTCACTTTTACTTCATCATTGTCCAGCTTCAGCCGGGACTGATCTACCTGTTCTCCTTCACTGTCATAGCAGACAACTTTATGAGTGATCGAGATGTCCTTTTTCAGGCCGGTAACGTCCACGATGACCTTGATGGATTTTACCTGCTTAACCACACTTTTTGGCCCTGAAATGGATATCAGGTTCGGCGCGGCTGTTTTGCTTCCAACTGCATAGCCCGATGCCGGTCTACCCGTTGTCTCTACCGTTACCGGTACCCGGACTCTCCTCAGGTCTTCCAGTTTCACTTTAACGCTTTGGTTGTTACCTGATACAATCTCCAGCTGATCTGCAAATTTCAGCGGTACAATCTTAATAGGAATTGAATTCACTTTTGACATGGAAGATACATCTGCGGTAGCCCGGAAGTCACTTTTCTTGAGCTTATCGAGGACTGTTTTTTTGCCTTTGACCGTAAAACTGACGGTTGAACCCTCCGTGATCTTATAAGTCCTGTTCAGTTCATCCAGAACCTGTTCATTGAGCATATCCACAGGAATATTCGAAAAAGATTTTGTGATCACCGGGTCCTCTGTATTAATGACAAACAGCCAGAGAAGGATTGCAAGAACAAGAGAGAATACTTTTAATATGAGATCATTTCCTAATTTTTCTTTCATTGCGGTTCAATCCTTTCCAGAGTCTGAATTTTCTTCCGTCGCTGTAATCACTCTTTACCACAGCCAGTCGGTCTCGCAGCTGCTGCGGGGTCAGTCCCCTGTAAATCCTGCCTCCCTGGGCAATGGAGATGCCTCCCGTCTCCTCTGAGACTACAATCGTCACGCTGTCGGAAACTTCGCTGATTCCCACCGCCGCCCTGTGCCTGGTTCCCAGTTCTTTTCCTATCTCAAGACTGTCACTCAGCGGAAGGTAGCAGGTTGCCGATACGATCCGGTTGCTCCTCACGATCACTGCCCCGTCATGAAGCGGCGTGTTGTGCTCAAAAATATTAATCAGCAGCTGGCTGCTCATTTTCGCATCAACAGGAATTCCTGTCCTCTCATACTCTCCCAGAGGAACCTCTCTCTCCAATACGATCAGCGCTCCGGTCTTAACCTTTGACATCTCGATAGTAGCACGAACGATTTCCTGTATGGTCCGGTCCGTATATCCTATTTTTTCATCCCTGCTCTCATCCGAAGAAAAAAGATTTACGATCGGATTTTTCCGACCGAGCTGTTCCAGGGCATTCCTGAGTTCCGGCTGAAAAACGATGATCGCCGCAGTCACTCCCACTCCCATTGTATTATTGATGAGCCAGGAGATCGTGTGCAGCTGAAAAACATAAGCAGCCATTGCCACGAAAACAAGCAGCATGATCCCTTTTAACAGCGTCCATGCCCTTGTATTTTTGATCCAGCGGGCAATTTCATAGATCAGCACGCTGACAATCAGGATATCCAGAATATCTGTAATTGACATCTGCGGAATGGACAACCAATATAAATATTTTTCGATGACTGATAAAAACTGCTCCAAATCTACTCTCCCTTATGTTTTTTAAATCCAAATTTCTTGCCTGAAGGATTAATCTTTGTAATATTGATTTCCTCTTCGTTGACCCTGCTCTTCGGAATCGCTTTGACGTAATAGTAATAATCCTCGTCCTCGAACTCCATCGTCTCCTGTCTGGAATAGTCAATGACAACTTTGAAAAACTGCATGATCATGACCGCCAGGATGCTTAATGCCGCGACAGCCAGTTCCCCTGCGATATCTACACGGTTGCCCGTAAAAAACCCTCCTACGAGGACAACGATTACATAGGCAATCCCTCCGATAAAAATCGAAAAGTACCATCCATAATCCACCTGCATTTTTCGAATGCCCACGACCAGTGCCGCTACAAATATAAAACAGAGGATATATACAATCAATTCCTTATTTTCTATAGTTCCCTGAAGCACAAAATTATACAGCTGACTTCCGAAGGAGCCGTTGTTTACCTGTACAACACCGCTTTGGACCGTCATAGCAAAAATATATAAGAACGTGCCCATGACGATGGCCGGAATCCCTGTAATGCCGATAAAAGACCCTACATAAAGCGGCACCACAGCAGGCAGATGAAAAAAGAAAAATACCGGTGTCATAAACAAAAGATATCTCATCCCCGGAAACATTCTCTGATATAACAGATAGTAAATACCAAGTATTATGAAATATAAGATTCCAATCTCAACAGATACCATGGATAAATGAATGATGATGATCAGATTGCAAAGTAAAAATGTCATTGAAAATGGAAGAAACACACAGATTCCTGCCAGGATCAGAATACTGAACGGCTGATTCAACACTTTGGAATACCCAAACAGGGAGTTTATCACATAAAAGATTAACACTCCTCCGATAAATTTTCCCACCGGGCCGCAAACCTGCCAGTGGGAAGACAGGAAATTCAAAATTTTTTCTCTATAAATCAATAATTTTTCCATCTGCCAACTCCTCTGCATCCATATCTATCTTAGGACTGTTGTCCTCTTTTTCTTCCTCTTCGTAAACTTCAAGAAGCTTTTCAAGCTGTCTTTCATAAGCTTTGATTCGTACCATGGCCTCATTATAGCGCTTCTCTGCCCTTCTTCTGGTAGACTTTACATAGCAGAAAAAAAGAATCCCGAAACAAATCAGTATCAGTATTGCCGGAACAGCAATTGTGCCCTTCCTCATCATGGAAATCACATCCTCCATGCGGAAAATAACAATAATCCCTGTTAAAAGAAGCAGTGCAACCACTAAAGCCACGCCTACTTTCATCGTCTCCATTCTTACATAATCACCGCAGCTGTACCGGTTTATGCGTAAATCTCCGGTTCCCTCTTTTTTTTCATATTGGGCCAGGGACGTCATAATCTTTACTTTTTCTTCTGAAATCACAGGATGTACCCCTCCTTCTTAGCTGCATATCTGGGCATGGTGACATTATATCACAAAACAAGGTACAGACCAAGGAGTCTGTACCTCATAATTTACTCTTTTATTTACTTCTCTGCTGCGGCATACTCTGTCAGGGATACCGGGTCCTCCAGTACCTCTCTCTCAACCCTGAGTATTCTGTCCTCTCCGGACCGGACAGACCATTTTACGAGAGAAATCCGATTGTCTTCAATTTCAATACATGTAATACACCTGGGATGCACACAGCTTCCGGAATTAAAATAGGTTCCTTCTCCCGGTTTTGAAAACGCCGGCCGGTGCGTATGCCCGGCGATCAAAATCTTTTTTCTGCTGCTGCCGTAATCGGCCAGTCTTTTTTCGATCCGCTCTTTAGCCTTTCTCGGACGTCCGGCTCCGGTGGGATCTAAAAACCCGATCAATTCCATATATCTCCATACATATCTCACTAAAAACCTGGAAACCGGCCAAAGGGTATCATTCAGAAAATCACCCTGATGTCCGTGTACCATAAAAATTTCTTTTCCATCTTTTCTGTTTCGGAAAATCAGCCCCTCCCGGACAGAGATATCCGGAAAGAGAGACTGCACCTGATGGGCAGCATCGCAGTAATAACATCCGCAGTGCCTTTGCATATAGCTTTTATTCCGTTTCACGATGTCATGGTTTCCATATACCATATAAAGCCGTTTCTCTTCGTAGAATCTCGACATCATCCAGAAAATGTCATCATGAACCTCTACGATTGTCTTTAATTTTCTGTTTTCCCACAGCTCGTCACCGTCTCCAAGCTCAACATAGGTAAAACCTTTCTGAAAATAATACTCCAGTGCGCCAAAACACACTGCCTGATTAGCCAGAAAATTATCTCCTGCATTTCCCTGTCCTCTGTGGCAGTCACTCATAACTACCAGTTTTGTGCCGGAATCAAATGGTATAACTGGAACATGTTTATATACCTGATCCAATTTCCGCTCTACTGCCCGGCAGTTCATTCTTCTCTGTGCTTTCCGCAATGATGGCAGGAATCTGATGGCCGGCAGCAGCAGTCATTGGAATCACACTGCCGTCTCGGCGGACAGGATCGGCACGGATGGCATGGGAGTTCCGATGGACATGGCGGATGCGGTGGGCACGGCGGTTTTGGCGGACACGGCGTCTCTGGCGGACACGGCGGTTTCGGTGGACACGGCGGCTTTGGCGGACACGGCGGTTTCGGTGGACACGGCGGCTTTGGCGGATGCGGCGGTCTTGGCTCGGGCCGCTTTCCCGTCAGCCAGTCTTTGATCCATCCAAATGCTTCATAAATTCCTTTTGCGTAAAGAGAATCCACAAAGATTGTATAGAGCTCCGGCATGACAGCCTTTATATATTCAATCTTATCAAGTGTATTTGGATATTTTTCTGTGGTAAATTCATACAGCCTGCAGTTATTTTTATTGGTTTTCTGTACAACAGCTTCCTGAATGCCGTCTCTGGCTTCCGGCTGCACTGAATGAGGTTCCGTATAATGGATATTCACAGTATTCCTGCGCACCGAAAATTCTCTTCTTCTATAACCAAGTTTCTTCAAACTATCTATAAAAGAATCCCTCATTTCACGGTTTGGAAACGTGATGGATGCGTCCATAGTAAGAGTATCCGTCTCTGAAAACTCACCGAGTTTAAAGCCGGTCAGCCACCAGTGGACTGCCCTGCGGCGCAGAAGAACTTTTCCGTTTTTCCTCAATACATAAGATAACGGAAGTCTCTCATCATCCTGTATATTTTCATAGAAGGTTCCTTTGAATTTTTCGTGATCGATATCCTCCCGTTTTGTGTTGTAGATACCGATCTCTCCTCCTGTTGTTATTCCATACTGTCCCTTCCACAGTTCGATCAGCCATCTCTTTCCTCCATAGGAGAATTCAACAGGCTCACAGTCCATGATCATATTAAACATCGGCGCTGCTTCATCATAAAGCCGGCAGTATCCGACCTCACGCTGCCAGCAGTCCATCAGTGAATAAAAGTAGTCACCGTTTATTTCATACGCAAACCCGGCATCTTTCAGGTCGGCATTTAATTCCATTTGCTGGCGCTGTATATCCGCAGTCGGACGGAAACGGCGGCTTCTGATACGCCATATGATCAGGGCAATCAGCACAGCCGCTGCTACAACAGCCAAGATAATGATAATAGATGTTGCTAACACAATATTTCTTCCTTTATTTATCTTCGTAATACATTTTATTCCACATCTCCTTTTTTCGTTACTTTTTGACTTTGACTAAAAATTCTTTCAATTTCTATTTCTTGGCCATAACAGAAAAGGACACCTCTCTAACATATTTTTTAGAAAAGTGTCCTTGTAGTACTATATATTTATCTGTACTAAGATGGGGCTTATTTTAAAAAGCTTGAAGATTTAATACAGCTTTGCTCCCGCCGGGATCCGGTCATCTGCCATCAGCAGATTTAATCCCTCTCTGCCATCTTCCTCATGTACTGCTGAAATCAGCATACCCTCAGAATCAATACCCATCATCTTTCTTGGGGGCAGATTTACGATTGCGACTGCTGTCTTTCCAATCAGTTCTTCTGGTTCATAATACTCGTGAATACCGCTTAAAATCGTGCGTTTCCGGTCTGTTCCGTCATTCAGAGTGAATTTCAGAAGCTTCTTTGACTTCGGAACCGCCTCACATGCCTCGATCTTCACGGCACGGAAATCGGACTTGCTGAAAGTGTCAAAGTCAACCATTTCTTCAAAAAGCGGCTCGATTTTTACATTGGAAAAATCAACTTTCTCAGCCGTTTTTTCCTCTGCTGCAGCAGCTTTTTCCGCCTTTGCCCCGCCCTTCTTGGCATCCAGTGACTTCATCGTCGGGAATAACAGCACATCCCTGATCGCTGATGAGTCTGTCAGCAGCATGACCATTCGATCGATTCCAAAGCCAATGCCTCCTGTCGGCGGCATACCGATCTCTAACGCATTCAGAAAATCTTCGTCTGTGGAATTTGCTTCTTCGTCACCCTGGGCAAGCAGTTCTTCCTGTGCCTTAAACCGTTCTCTCTGATCGATGGGATCATTAAGCTCGGAGTAGGCATTTGCCATTTCCCATCCGTTCATGAAAAACTCAAACCGTTCCACATAGTCCGGATTTTCCGGCTTCTTTTTTGTAAGAGGAGATATCTCCACCGGATGATCCAAAACAAAGGTAGGCTGAACAAGTTTATCTTCCACAAACTCCTCAAAGAACAGATTGAGGATATCTCCTTTTTTATGGCGCTCTTCATATTCCACATGGTGTTCATCCGCAGCTTTCCTTGCGTCTTCAACCGTATGGATCTCGTCAAAGTCAACACCTGCATATTTCTTTACAGCATCAACCATCGTAATCTTTTCAAACGGTTTGCCCAAATCCATCTCAATGCCATTGTAGGTAATCGTGGTGCTTCCCACGACTTCCTGTGCCAGGTAACGGTACAGATTTTCTGTCAGCTCCATCATTCCATTATAATCTGTATACGCCTGGTATAATTCCATCAGCGTAAATTCCGGATTATGTCTGGTGTCCACACCCTCATTTCGGAATACCCGGCCGATCTCATACACTTTTTCCAGACCGCCGACAATCAGTCGCTTTAAATAAAGTTCCAGAGAAATACGGAGTTTTACGTCTTCATCCAATGCATTATAGTGGGTCTCAAACGGTCTGGCCGCTGCTCCCCCGGCATTCGGCACCAGCATCGGTGTTTCTACTTCCATAAATCCCTGTCCGTCTAAGAAAGAACGGATCTTGCTGATGATCTTAGAACGTTTAATAAACGTGTCTTTAGATTCCTCATTCATGATCAGATCCACATACCTCTGGCGGTATCTGGCATCGGTATCCTTTAAGCCATGGAACTTCTCCGGAAGGGGCTTCAGACTTTTTGATAAGAGTACAACCTCTTTTGCGTGGATGGACTTTTCCCCGGTTTTGGTCACAAATACAGTTCCTTTGATTCCAATGATATCTCCGATATCCATCTTTTTAAAATCCTTGTATTCCTCTACACCGATTTCGTCTCTGGCCACATATGCCTGAATACGTCCCTCAAGATCCTGAATATTACAGAAAGAAGCCTTTCCCATGACCCTTTTGAACATCATCCGGCCTGCAACAGACACTTCTTTTCCTTCCAGTTCTTCAAAATGATCTTTGATCTCCATAGAGTGGTGCGTTGTATCATACTTCATGATCTCAAACGGATTTTTCCCTGCACTCTGTAATTCTTCCAGTTTATTTCTGCGTACCCTGACAAGTTCGCCCGCATCTTTGTTCTGTTCTGCCACTTTCCAACCCTCTTACTTTCTCTTAACGTCTAAAACTTTATATTGATTCACCTGGCCTACGCCTTCCACTTCTACCACATCTCCGATCTTCGCCCCGAGCAGTGCCTTGCCGATCGGTGCTTCATTGGAAATCTTATTATTCAGGATATCGGCCTCTGTGGAACCGACGATATGATAAGTAACTTCTTCCTTAAATGTAAGGTCCTCTAACTTTACAAGGCAGCCAAGGCTGATGACACCATGCTGGAATTCCTCATCGATCACCTCTGCATTTTTCAGGATCTGTTCTAATTCTTCGATTCTTGCCTCAATGTCCCTCTGCTCATCTTTCGCAGCATCGTACTCAGCATTCTCTGATAAGTCTCCCTGCTCTCTCGCTTCTTTGATCTTCTGGGCTACTTCTTTTCTTTTGACAACCTTTAAATCCTGTAATTCATCTTCTAAAGTTTTTAAACCCTCCTGAGTCAGAATATTCTTTTTTGCTTCTGCCATATTTTCGCTTCCTTTCCTTTTATATCAATCCTTCTGTCCGTCTGGTTCGTACACGCTCATCCGTAAATTATATCTCAGTACTGTTTTATTTGTCAACAGAGGACGCCCCGTTATTTCTGATGATCGCCTCCAGTTCCCCTATACTCTCTGCATGGTTTACCTGATCTCTCAGCTTTGCCGCACCGGCGAGCCCATGGGTATACCATGAGACATGCTTTCTCATCTCCCGGATGCCGATGTATTCGCCTTTGTACTCGATCATCATTCTCGCATGTCTCAGAATCATCTGGATAATCTCTTCAATCTCCGGCCGCGGCATCAGTTCCCCTGTGTCAAAATAATGACATAGTTCTTTGAAGATCCACGGATTTCCTTTGGCTCCTCTGGCAATCATAAAGCCGTCACAGCCGGTCTCCCGAAGCATCGCTTCCGCATCCAGAGGTGAATTGATATCACCGTTTCCTATCACCGGAATGGAAACGGCTTCTTTGACCTGTCTTATGATATCCCAGTCCGCTTTCCCGGAATAATACTGTTCTCTTGTTCTTCCATGGACAGCGACTGCTGCCGCTCCGCTCTGTTCTGCGATCCTTGCCATCTCCACTGCGTTTACATGTTCATCATCAAAACCTTTTCTGATCTTCACCGTTACCGGTACACTTAACCTGTCTGCCATGGCTTTAATGATCTTTCCTGCAAGGACAGGATCTTTCATCAGAGCCGATCCGTCTCCGTTATTTACAATCTTCGGCACCGGACATCCCATGTTAATGTCAATAAGGTCAAAGCCCATTTCCTGGACCCGGACAGCCATATCCGCCATCAGTTCCGGTTCTGAGCCAAAAATCTGCGCCGCAATGGGCCTTTCCCATTCTTCTTTTGCAAGCAAAGGTCCTGTATTGGGACTATTGTAATACATACCTTTTGCGCTGACCATTTCTGTATAGAGAAGTCCCGCACCCATTTCTTTGCACAGCAGCCGGTAAGGAAGGTCCGTGACTCCAGCCATCGGGGCCAGCAAAAAAGGATGGTCTATTTTAATGTCTCCAATGATCAGTGGGTTTAGTCTACAGCTGCTTTTCATAAATAATCCGCAATCCCTTCAATGTCAGTGTATCGTCAAAACAGTTGATCTCCGGCACTTCCCTGGAAATCATCTTTCCAAGCCCCCCGGTCGCCACGACTTTCATGTCTTTAAATCCCGTTTCCTTCTTCATCTGCTCAATGATATATTTGGTCTCCCCGATCACTCCGTACATAAGTCCCGCCTGCATGCTTGTGATCGTATTTGTGGCAAGGATACTCTCCGGTGTCTTGATCTCGATCTCCGGAAGTCTTGCCGCTCCCTTCCATAATGCATTGGCAGAGGTTCGGATGCCCGGTGCGGTGACTCCGGCCAGAAATACTCCGTCTTCCGTAACCACGTCATAGGTAGTGGCCGTCCCGTAATCGATTACCAGAGTAGGCCCCCCGTAAATTTCATAGGCAGCTACAAGGTCCACGATACGGTCTGCTCCTACCTCCCTGGGATTCAGCCTTCCCAAGTTGATTCCTGTCTTGATGCCGGGTCCGACGATCACCGGAGTCACATCAAAATATTTGATAATTCCGTTGGTGAGAGAATACATGATATTCGGCACAACCGATCCGATGATCGCAGCGCTGATCTGTTTTGTATCCAGCCCCTTGGCGGCGATCATATCCCGGATCAGGATTCCGAACTCATCTGAAGTTCTCGGAAGTTTCGTTGTGATACGAAACAGTTCCACCAGATCCTTCTCCACAAAGATACCAGCTGTAATATTGGTATTTCCCACGTCCATAGTCAATAACATTGCTTATACCTCTTCTTCCAGAAAGAACACCCGAAAAAACAGTTCCAGCGATTCCCAGAGATCCGCTCTGTCCCGCTGCATTTCTTTTATCTTCAGTGCACTTCCGATTTCATCATAAAAATAATCATTTTCCGCTGCTGTCGTTTTAAATGACAGCTTCCCGTCCTCATCAAACTCAAGCGTTAAGATGCCCCCGATCTCTTCTGTGTACAGCACACAGGCAATCTTTAATTCATCCTTGATCTGCTGGGGAAGGGATTCAAAATCTTCATTTAAATAATATTTCTTTTCATATCCATTGGAACCGCATAGAGTTATGGTCTCCTGATACATACTTCCTCCTGTTTATACACTGTAACCGTGGATTCCCCGTATCGATACTTCTCCAGAAAAAATCTCTCTGGTCCGTCCAAGAGAATCTTCCACGATCAATTCTCCGCGCCGGTTGATCCCCCCGGACTTACACATATATTCATCATTTCCCCTCATAACTTTGATTTCCTGTCCGCGATGCGCAAGAAAACTGTTGTATTCTTCCATCAGCATGGAAAAATCCTGAGTTTTTTTAAAGATCTCATAATCATGCTCAAAATGTTCCAAAACTCTGCAGAGAAGTGCGATCCGGTCAGCAGGTTTTCCCGTCTCTAAAAGCAGAGACGTAGCTTTGTCCCTGACTTCTTCCGGAAATTGTTCAATATTGGCATTGATCCCGATTCCTACAACAATATAATTCAGTTCATCCATCTGAGCACTCAGTTCCGTGAGGATTCCGCATACTTTTTTTCCGTTGATCAGGACATCATTGGGCCATTTGATCTTTCCGTCAATGCCTGCTGCATCTTTGATTCCTTTTTCTACAGCCAGAGCCGCCACAAGGGTTAGCATGGAGCTGTTTTCCAGTTCCACATCCGGTCTCAGCACAAAACTCATCCAGACACCCTGTCCCGGCACTGAAACCCAGGAACGGCCTCTTCTGCCCTTCCCTGAAGTCTGTTCTTCCGCCGTCACAAGTGTCCCATGAGAAGCTCCCGCCTCCGCGAGTCTCCTCGCCTCCAGATTGGTGGAATCCACTGTCTTCATCACCTTAACCGTTTTACCAAGCCAGGAAGTTGACAGACTGCTCTTTATATCTTCTGCCAGAAGAATATCCGGACTTTTCACCAGTTTATATCCCTTATTACTCACAGAGTCAATGACGTAGCCTTCTTCTTTTAATGCCTTTATATGTTTCCAGACTGCGGTTCTCGACACCCCGAATGTTTCGCACAATTCCTGCCCGGATACATAGCCGCCGCATTGTTTTAATCGTCTGAGGATCTTTTCTTTCATTGTTTATTTTTCCCCGAGAGTTGCAACCATAACCGCCTTAATCGTATGCATGCGGTTCTCTGCCTCATCAAAAATCACTTCTGCATGTTTTTCAAATACATCTTCCGTGACTTCATTTCCTTTTACCGCCGGCAGACAGTGCATGACAACAGTCGTATCCTTCTCTGTTTTCTTCATCAGTTCATCGTTGACCTGGAAGGGCTTCAGAAGAGCCACCCTCTCTGCGGCTTTGTCTTCTTCCCCCATAGAGCACCAAACGTCGGTATAAATACAGTCGGCTCCCTTCACGGCATCGGTGTCTTCGGTAAAGGTAAGTTTGGCTCCGGATTCCTTGGCATACGTTCTGCACTGCTCGATCAATTCTTCTTTCGGCCACAGGCTCTTAGGCGCCAGACAGGTGAAGTTAATCCCCATCTTTGCACATCCGATCATTAACGAATTGCCCATGTTATTGCGTCCGTCCCCTGCGAAAACGAAGTTTAATCCCTTTAATTCTCCGAACTGTTCTCTCAGAGTCAGAAAGTCTGCCAAAATCTGTGTCGGATGATAATCATCAGTAAGTCCGTTCCATACCGGAACACCGCTGTATTTCGCCAGCTTTTCCACATTTTCATGTAAAAATCCCCGGAATTCAATTCCGTCGAACATTCTTCCGAGGACTCTGGCCGTATCCTCTACACTTTCTTTATACCCAAGCTGGATGTCGTCCTTTCCTAAATATTCAGGATGTCCGCCTTCATCGATACATCCGATGGTGAATGCGCACCTCGTCCTAGTGCTCGGTTTTTCAAAAATAAGGGCGATATTTTTACCCTTCAAACTATCTCCTGTGATCCCTTTTTTCTTATCTTCTTTTAACTGTGCCGCAAGATCCAGCAGGTAACTGATCTCTTCCGGGGTAAAGTCCTTCAGTGTTAAAAAATTTCTTCCTTTTAAATTCATCTTTCTTCCTCCGTTTTTTGGCCTTTGCATAACAATCATTATATAGCACCCAATATGTTTTCACAAGCCTTACTGATGGCTTCTCCCAGCTTTCTGTGCCCCTCCGCACTCAAATGGCATGCGTCTTTTTCAGACGGTTCCGCAAACTGTGCGGCATCCATAAAATGAATACCATAAAGGTCCGCCCATTCTTTATAAACAGATGCCAGGCGCTTGGAATATTCATAAGCCCTCTCAAAACCCATAGTCTCTCCGTCTGCCACTTCCCTTATATTTTCCCCGATCAGGATCGGCGACACCAGAAGGATCTCAGACGGCTTTCCATCCTCTCTCTTCTGCGGAGTGATCTCAAGTATCTTTTTGACCAGCCGTTCAATGGCCTTCCCAATATCCACCGGGGTCAGCTGGAAACGGATCTTCAGATCATTTGTTCCGAGCATCAGCACAACCAGATCCAGAGGCCCGTGCGAATGGAGACAGGGTTCCAGATAGGCAAAACCATTTCTGCCCGGACGGATCTCGTCTTCAAAGCAGGTGGTCCTTCCGTTGAGGCCCTCCGGAATCACCCTGGCCCGTCCCTCCATATTTTTCTCTAATATACTTGTCCATCTCAAGTCATATGGATACCGGAAACCATTTTCCGGATTATAGCCGTATGTATTTGAATCACCGTAACACAGAATTGTCTTCATGAGAAACCTCCTTATAGAAGAACAAAAGTGTGCTTCGCACACCTCGCAAACCAATTTTTTCTAAACACAGCTTTTGTTCAGCGCGCGAAGCTGTGCATTCTGCCCGCAGGGCTTTTATTCCATAGGACGAATTTTCCTATGGAATAAAAACAGCCGCTTCTTATCATCGTCATAAGAAGCGGTTGCTCTGTATCGTTTATTATAATACCTGATTTAAGAAATTGATGGTTCTTGGTTCCTTTGGATTGGCCAGCAGTTCATGCGGTTCTCCCTGTTCGACGATATATCCGCCGTCCATGAAAATAATACGGTCCGCAACTTCTCTCGCAAAGCCCATCTCATGTGTCACAACAACCATGGTCATTCCATTCTTGGCCAGCTGTTTCATAACATTTAAAACTTCACCGACCATCTCCGGGTCCAGTGCACTGGTCGGCTCATCAAACAGCATGATGTCAGGATGCATGGCAAGCGCCCTCGCAATCGCCACACGCTGTTTCTGTCCTCCGGAAAGCTGTGCCGGATAGACATCAGCCTTTTCTTCGAGTCCCACATCTTTCAGCAAATTTCTTCCGACCGTCTTGGCCTCGTCCAATGTCATTTTCTTTAACTGTACCGGAGCCATTGTAATGTTTTCCAGCACGGTCTTGTGAGGAAACAGATTAAAATGCTGAAACACCATGCCGATATTCTCTCTCACTTTATTAATATCTGTACCCTTGTCTGTGATGTCGAATCCGTCGACAACAACTTCTCCTCCGGTGATCGTTTCAAGTCGGTTAAGACACCTTAAAAATGTACTCTTTCCGGAACCGGAAGGTCCGATCAGACATACGACCTCTCCGTCTGCGACTTCCAGATCCATTCCTTTTAATACCTCTAGCTCACCAAAACTCTTGACCAGCCCTTTTACTTGAACCTTCACTTTTTTATTATCTTTATTTTCCATAAGACAACTTCCTTTCCACAATATTTGCCACCTTAGAAAGGATGGTGCAGATCACCAGGTAATAGATGGCTGCCATCACATAAATGCTCATGACAGAGGTCGGCTCGTTTGCAGTAATGATCTGGCTGTTCATCGTAAGCTCCCGGATACCGATAGCATAAACCAGTGATGTATCCTTAATGGAAATGATGAACTGATTAATGATGGATGGAAGCATGGTCCTGATAGCCTGAGGAAGGATTACTTTTGACATAGCCTTCCCGTAAGGCAGTCCCAGACTCCTTGCTGCCTCCATCTGACCCTTGTCCACAGATTCGATTCCACCCCGGACAATCTCTGCCATATAAGCTCCGGCGTTTAAACTGAGGGCTACAACGGCAGCCACAAAAGGACCTCCGAAATCATCCCAGTTTAAATCCATAGGCTGCAGAAAGGCTCCCGCCACTCCATAGTACATAATAAATACCTGTACGACAAGAGGAGTTCCCCGGATAATATCTACGTAAATTTTGCAGATAATATTCAGTATCTTGTTTTTTGATACGCTGAACATACCAAAAATAATACCGATGATGCTGGCACAGATCAGAGAAGCCAGGGCAAGCTGCAGTGTCAGTCCCAGCGCCGTCAAGAATGACGGAAAATACTGTTGAAATAGTTCTATAAAGTTCATAATCTGTCCGCCTACTTAGTCTTTGTATATTTATCTACAATTTCCTGATATTTTCCGTTGTCTTTGATCTTCTTTAATCCGCTGTTAAACTTCTCTACAAGTTCAGAGTTTTTGCCCTTCTTTACAGCAAATCCATACTGGCTTCCGCTCTCGGATGTGAAAGCAACCTGTAATTTAAGATTCTTCTGACCGATCTGATAAGAAATGACAGGGAAGTCTTCAAAACATGCAGCTGCATTTCCTGTCAGCACTGCCTGGTACATGGTCGGTGAATCCTTGAACTGTCTTACTTTATATCCATATTTTTCAGCATTTTCGTTGGCATATGTGGCACCTACCGTACCTACCTTTGCTGCTACTGTCTTTCCTTTCAGGCTGGAAAGTGCTTCTTTTTCTGCTTTTTTCTTGTCTTTTATATTATCAAATGTTTTTCCGCCCTTTTTCACAGCGAAAGCTACTTTAGAATCGTAGTAAGCCTCAGAAAAATCATATTTCTGCTTTCTTTCCTTCGTAATAGACATACCCGCGATCATACCGTCGCTCTGTCCGGACTCCACAGATGCCATGGCAGCGTCAAATCCTACTGCAGTCACTTTGTATTTGAATCCTTCTTCTTTTGCAATCGCTTCTAATAAATCAAGGTCGATTCCTACACGGTTTCCATCCTTATCTTCAAATTCGAATGGTGTAAATGTGGTGTCAGACGCAATCTTATATGTCTTTTCCTTGGAGTCTTTCTTATTTCCGCCGCCGCATGCAACCAGGCTGATTCCCATGACAGCTGCGAGACCTACTGCTAAAACTTTTTTCAATCTCATTCCTTTTTCCTCCTAAATGATAATATTCGTGTCTTTCCGTTATGAAAAAGTACACACTAATAAATATTATATCTTATTTTGAAGAATTGGTCAAACTCTCTTCAATTTGGTCTTTTAGTGACGGTTTTTGATCTTCAGCCACTTCTGTGATAGATTTCACCAGTCCTGCAATACCCTGGATTTCTGATGGGATAATGATCTTTGTCGCTTTTCCGTCAGCCGCTTTTGCGAATGCCTCCAGGCTCTTTAACTGCAGAACTGCGTTGTCTGCAGAGGCTTTCTTTAAGAATTCAATACCATCTGCATTCGCCTGCTGGATCTGTTTGATCGCTTCCGCCTGGCCTTCTGATTCCCTGATCGTCGCTTCTTTGTTCGCTTCTGCGCGCAGAATTGCGGATTCTTTATCACCCTCTGCTTCCAGGATCACAGATTCCTTATGTCCTTCTGCACGAAGAATAGAAGATTTCTTTTCACCTTCCGCACGAAGGATTGCCTCCCTCCGCTCTCTTTCCGCTTTCATCTGTTTTTCCATAGCATCCTGAATTGCTGCCGGAGGAATAATGTTTTTCAATTCCACACGGTTGACTTTGATTCCCCATGGGTCTGTCGCCTCATCCAGGGTAGCACGCATCTTTGTATTGATCGTTTCTCTGGATGTCAGTGTCTGGTCGAGTTCCAGATCACCGATGATGTTTCTAAGTGTTGTAGCCGTCAGGTTTTCGATCGCCATGATTGGATTCTCGACTCCGTAGGAATAGAGCTTTGGATCTGTGATCTGAAAGTAAACTACGGTGTCGATCTGCATGGTAACATTATCTTTCGTGATGACCGGCTGAGGCGGAAAATCCACAACCTGTTCCTTCAAGTTAACTCTTCTTGCCACACGATCAATGAACGGGACCTTGATGTGAAGCCCTACAGACCACGTTTCCTTGAATGCTCCCAGACGTTCCACCACATAGGCATTTGCCTGCGGAACGATCCGGATGCTGGAAAGCATCGCCATGATGATAATAAAAAATAAGATCAATAATAAAATAAACATTCTGCACCTCCTACTTCTTGCTCACGATTAGTTTCACGCCTTGAATTTCCTCTACGATTACCTCTGTCTCTTCCGGGATCTCATCATCATCGGCAGAACGCGCTGTCCACTCCATTCCCTGGATATAGACCATTCCCTGTCCTTTGATATTGACGATTCTTTTCTTTACGATCCCTGTCTTCCCGATCAGGCTTTCTGCATTGGTCTTTTCCGTCTTGTTGTTCAGATATTTTTGGGCCCATGGCCTTGCAAATACAAAAACCACACAGGAAACTGCCACAGCCAGGATCAGCTGCCCGAAAAACGGCAGACCCAGCGCCGCACCGATGGCTGCTGCTAAAGATCCCACCGCAAACCAAATACTGGTAAGTCCCAATGTCAGAATTTCAAGCAACAGGAAAACAGCTACCGCAATCAACCAGTATACCGTATACATAATCAGCTACCTCCTTTTTTCTGCCTCCTGGCCTCATACATAAGAAGTCCTCCGGCCATAGCTGCATTTAATGATTCGACCCGGCCTTCCATGGGAATTCTGATCCTCTTGTCTGCCAGCGCCGCGATTCTGTCTGTCAGTCCATTCCCCTCATTGCCGATGAGAAATGCGCTGATCTTATCGTATGATTCATCTGTATAGTCTGTGCCGTTCAAGTGTGCCGCATACACATGTACCGACTGCTGCCTTAAATACTCCACCGTTTCGGCAAGATCCTCTGTATAAGTGAATGGAACCCGGAATATAGAGCCCATCGTAGACCTTATGACTTTAGGATTATAGATATCCACAGTATCCCTGCTCATGATGATGCCGCTCACACCGGCTCCTTCTCCCGTCCGAATCAGCGTCCCCAGGTTTCCCGGGTCCTGCAGATTCTCCAGAAGAAGAATACTGCTTCCGCTGCGCTTTAGTATCTCAGAGAGAGTCGATTGTTTCATCTTCACAAGGGACAAGATCCCCTGAGGCGTCTCCGTATCCGAAATCTCACGGAACACTTTAGGCGAAACCTCTTCAAACGGAATACCTTTCAGTTCTTCCCCATGCAGCTTTAAAAAGTC
>NZ_FR889191.1:32943-33651 GCF_000432215.1 Anaerostipes sp. CAG:276 | reverse complement strand
CCCTCTGCTCTTCCGGAATCTCCCGGAAAATTCGAAGGCCCTCAGCCACAAATAATCCGGTTCTTTTCCTCTCCCTGGAACTTTTTTTAAGCTTTATCACCTGTCTGATCTGCTTATTCTGTACCGTTGTAATCATAAGTTATTCCTTTATCTGAGCTTGATTAAGTCCTCTTTATTCCCGATGACGATCAGGCTGTCACGTTCATTCAGAATCTGATCGGGATCCGGCGCTCCGTTAAAGTCCTCGCCGCTGTGAATCGCCACTACATTGATGTTGTATTTCCCCCGGATGTCCAGCTGGCGCAGATTTTTTCCGACCCATCCCTTTTTCAGGTGAATCTCTACAATACTCGTCTTTGAGGAAAGGTCAAAAAGATCCATCACTTTCCCGCTGACCAGATTGTAGGCAGTCCTTGCTCCCATCTCTTCTTCCGGATATACCACCTCATCGGCACCGATCCTTTTGAGTATCTCTCCTTTCAGTCTGCCATCGGCTTTGGCGAGAATATACGGAACTCCGATCTCTTTAGCAATCATCAAAGCCATCACACTGGCCTCCAGACTCTCCGCGGTAGCAATGACAAGCCCATCCATTTCTTCCAGACCGATACTGTTCATCACCTCCATGTCCGTAACATCCGCACAGACTGCGCAGGTGACATAATCAACAATATCCCGGACCAATTCTTCCTTCTGATCCACTGCCAG
>NZ_FR889191.1:23920-32871 GCF_000432215.1 Anaerostipes sp. CAG:276 | reverse complement strand
CTTTCCAAACTTTCCGAGACCGAGCACCGCATATGATTTTCCCATCTTTCTTACTCCTTTATATATCATCGTATAAAATATATTCCTGCAAAACACAATTTGTACTGTAGAAACTATCTCCATTGTTTACATGATTGGAGTGAGGCATTCTAAGAGCCGAACGAAAATCATGTGAACAATGCCTTTATCCTAAAATTATATCTTCTTCCGGATATGTTGCCAATACTTTCTTTTTGCCGCGGACTGCGAAACCGACTGCCAGAGACACCGGCCCGACTCTGCCAAGATACATGGTGATGATGATCGCCAGCCTCCCGATCACACTCAAGTCCGGGGTCAGACCTTTGCTCAGACCCACAGTGCCCAGCGCAGAGACACACTCATAGCATGTATCCATAAAGGAGGCTGAATCGGATACCAGTACGACTAAAATAGAAGACAGCAGTACAATCAAATTGACACAGATAATGGTCAGTGCTTTCGGTATGACTGTCATCGGTATCGTTCTTTTAAAAATATGAATCGCACCCTCCTGCTTCACTGTCACAAGCACACAGTATACTAACACAACAAACGTCACAGTCTTTACTCCTCCGGCCGTTCCCACCGGCGATCCTCCGATAAACATTAGGATCATAGAGATCAGTGAAGATCCTTCTGTCAGTGCAGCCTGAGGCACTGTCTCAAATCCTGCGGTCCTCACCGTGACAGACTGGAACATGGATGCCATCAGTTTATTGCCAAGTGACAGATTGCCTATGGTTTTAGTATTTGCAAATTCAAAGATAAAAATGAAGACTGTACCAATAAAAATTAAGATGACCGTAGTAGACAGCACGATTTTAGAGTGCAGCTTCAGTTTCCCAAAAGCTCTTTTTAACGGAAACTCCCTGTGAATTAATCCGCGGAAGACCCTGAGCAGGTCTCTCCACACAATAAAACCAAGCCCGCCCAGCACGATCAGTCCCATGACCGTAAAATTCACAACCGGATTCGTAATATAGCTTCTCAGACTGTCGGTCTGTATAATATCGATGCCCGCATTGCAGAATGCGGATACAGAATTAAACACAGATGCCCAGATGCCGTATCTCACACCGAACTCAGGGATAAACTGGGTTGCAAACAGCGCCGCACCGATTCCCTCTATAATAAAAGTACCTTTTAAAATCTTCCTCACCAGCTCAATAAGGCCGGACATTGTATTCAAGCTGAAGGACTCCTGAATCAGCATCCTGTTTTTCATTGTCAGCTTTTTTTTCAGAAACAGGAACATTCCTGTGGTAAATGTAATCACGCCCAGTCCGCCCAGCTGTATCAGCACAAGGATCACAAGCTGGCCGAAGGTGCTCCAGTAAGTCATCGTCGTCTCAACCACCAGTCCGGTTACACAGACTGACGTTGTCGATGTAAAAAGTGCGTTAATATACGGCGTGGCTTCGCCGCTTTTTGACGAAATCGGCAATGTCAGCAGCACAGACCCAATCAGTATGACAAATAAGAATCCAAACAAAATAATATGGACCGGCTTAATCTTTTTCATTCCCTTTCAATTCTCCTTACATACAGAAAAAGCCATCTTTAAAAGATCGCTTTTTCCATAAAATCTTTTTATTTTCCAAGTAAATGGGCAATCTGTAATTGATAATCATCCACATGCTTTTCCATTGCCAGTCCCTCGTCCATATCGATGTCCATGAACTTGCCGTTCTGGTATCCGACGATGCGGTTGCTCTTTCCTGCACATAAGAGATCCACCGCATAAGCTCCCATCATAGAAGCATATACCCTGTCTTTGGCGGTCGGGCTTCCGCCTCGCTGCATATGTCCTAAAATAGTAGCTCTTGTCTCGATTCCTGTAGCCGCCTCAATTCTCTTGGCCATACCGTAGGAGTGTCCGACACCTTCTGCATTAATGATCATGTGATGTGTCTTTCCTAAAGCTCTGTTCCTGAGCAGGTGTTCAATGATCTGCTGTTCCAGCTTCGGCATATTGCCGTCAAAACTTTCAGGAATCAGGATATCCTCTGCTCCTGTTGCCATTCCGCACCACAGTGCGATATATCCGGCACCCCGTCCCATAACCTCGACAATGCTGCAGCGCTCGTGGGATGTAGATGTATCTCTGATCTTATCGATCGCTTCCATGGCTGTGTTGACTGCCGTATCAAAACCGATTGTATACTCGGTACATGCAATGTCTAGATCGATCGTTCCCGGAATTCCAATGGTGTTGATTCCAAGTTCCGCAAGCCTCTGGGCTCCCTGGAAAGAACCGTCTCCTCCGATAACTACCAGTCCGTCGATCCCCTGTTCCCGGCACACTTCTGCGCCCCTTTTCTGTCCTTCCGGTGTCTTAAACTCATCACAGCGGGCGGTAAATAAAATTGTACCTCCCCGTGAAATACTGTCTGCAGTATGTCTTGAAGTCAGATCGATGATATCTTCATTCAATAACCCATTATAACCTTTTCTAATACCTTTTACATTTAAACCGCGCTCCAGGCCGACCCTTACGACTGCTCTGGTGGCAGCATTCATAGCCGGTGCATCTCCTCCGCTGGTCAGTACTCCAATTGTTCTTACTTTCGGTGTTCCCATGTTATAATCCTCCAAATAATAGCATAAAATTATATTTTGTTAGACTCATTTTAATGCATTTGTTAAAAGTTTTCAATATAATTATTTTAACCCTGTCTTCTTGACTCTGATGTTTCCCTTCCCATACTGTTCTCCAAGAGCATAAATGAGTTCATCCTCACTGTTTACCGCATACATCCGGTCCAGCCTGTTCACGGCTCTCTCTTTCCGACAGTAGACGATGACAGGATTGCTGCCCTGATGTGATTTCAGAATGTCATAAAAACGGTCCTGTTCTGCAAAAAAACGGTCTTTATCATCAAACTGCACCCAGACTTCCTGTGCAAGATCATCAAACACAGTAATCTGGCTGCTGACCATCTTGCTCTCTTCCTCCGAAATCGAAGTATTTCCTTTTACAAAGATTTTGGCATCCTCCTTCAAAAGGTGCTGGTACTTATTAAATTCTCTGGGGAAAACAATGACCTCAACCGTTCCCATCAGATCCTCCAGTGTCAGAAATGCCATATTCTGATTGGTCCTGGTGAGTTTCACCTTCATATCACTGATGATGCCGCCGATAATACAAGTCTGTTTATCCCTCAGCACCGGCTGTCCCGTGTCCTCCTCAGCTGTAAAATCTGCAGTGCTGGCCGTTGTGAGCCGCTCCAGAATCTCCACATCATCTTCCAGCGGATGTCCGCTTACATAGATCCCAAGCACTTCTTTTTCCATGGCCAGTCTCTGCTCTTTATCGAATTCCCCAACGTCAGGATATTCTATCTCAAAGTTCTTCTGCTGGTCCTCCGACATAAAGTCCAAAATACTCATCTGCCCGGATATCTCATGCTTCCGCTCCTTCTGGATGCTTTCCAAAATACTTGCATATACGAACATCTGCTGTTTCCTTGTATATCCAAGTTCGTCCAGCGCCCCGGATTTTATCAGGCTTTCCACGGTCCTTTTGTTCATTTCTTTGCTGGAAAGCCGTTCTATCAGATCCCTCAGGCTCTTGTAGCTTCCGCCCTCGGATCTTTCCCGTAAAATCTCTTCAATGACCGGCTTTCCAAGGCTCTTTATGGCGCTCAGTCCATACCGGATGCATCCGTCATCCACAGAAAATGCGCCTTCCCCCTTATTGATATCCGGCGGAAGAATCTTAATTCCCATTTTCCTGCATGCATAAATATATTCAGATACTTTATTAGTGTTTCCCAAAACAGAGGTCAGCAATGCGGCCATAAATTCTTTCTGATAATGACATCTCAAAAAAGCGGTCTGGTAGGCAACGACCGCATAGGCTGCTGCATGGGACTTGTTGAAAGCATATTTAGCAAAGTCCAGCATCTCATCCCATATGTGATTTGCCGTCTTCTCGTCGATTCCGTTTTTTATACAGCCCGGGATGCCCTCTTTTTCATTTCCGTAGACAAAATTCTTCCGCTCCCTGACCATGACATCGCCCTTTTTCTTAGACATGGCACGGCGAACAAGATCACTGCGGCCAAGAGTATAGCCGGCCAGCTCCATAACGATCTGCATCACCTGTTCCTGATATACGATGCAGCCATACGTAGGCTTCAGGATCTTCTCCAGCTGCGGGCAGTCATAACGGATACTGTCTTTGTCCACCTTCCCTTTTACATATCTAGGAATAAAATCCATAGGACCCGGACGGTAAAGGGAAATTCCAGCGATGATCTCTTCCAGACTCTCCGGCTTCAGTTCCTTCATAAATGTTTTCATGCCGCCGCTTTCCAGCTGGAACACGCCTTCTGTCCGCCCCTGACTGATCATTTCATATACCTTGGGATCTTCTGTGTCGATCTTATTTATGTCGAAAGGCTTTCCTTCCCTTTTCTCGATCAGATGGACTGCATCCTGGATAACGGTAAGAGTCCTTAGGCCCAGGAAATCCATTTTCAATAGTCCCAGTTCCTCAATGGTTGTCATCGTAAACTGGGTCGTTACGGCGTCATCCGCTCCTTTCGCCAAAGGCACAAATTCGTCGATGGAGTCTTTGCCGATCACCACGCCTGCTGCATGCATGGAGGCGTGTCTCGGCAGGCCTTCCAGCCTCCTGGACATGTCAATCAGATACTTGGTCTCCTCGTCTTCCGCATATGCCTTCTTCAGGTCAGGACTTTTTTTCAGTGCCCCCTCGATGGTGATATTGAGTTCATTGGGCACCATCTTTGCAATCCCGTCTACCTTTGCATATGGAATATCAAGAACCCTGCCCACATCACGGATCACGGCCCTCGCTGCCATAGTTCCGAATGTAATGATCTGAACAACCTTATCCTTGCCGTACTTTTCAACCACATAGTCTATGACTTCCTGTCTTCGCTCATAACAGAAATCGATATCAATATCCGGCATGGAAACACGTTCCGGATTCAGGAATCTCTCGAACAGGAGCTGATATTTGATCGGCTCGATGTCCGTGATCTCCAGACAGTAAGACACAATACTTCCGGCTGCGGACCCGCGGCCGGGACCTACGGCAATACCATGTTCTTTGGCATAGTGAATAAAATCCCAAACGATGAGAAAGTAATCCACATATCCCATGTTTTCAATGGTTTTCAGCTCAAATTCCAGGCGCTCCCTGAGTTCTTCAGTCACATCGTCATAGCGGCGGCAGATGCCCTCTTCACAGAGCTTTCTTAAATAAGAAGTCGATGTATCACCTTCCGGCACATCAAATTTCGGCACCTTCTGCTCACCGAAGATGATCTCAACATTGCACCGCTCGGCGATCTTTCCGGTGTTTTCCACTGCCTGCCTGGCATACGGAAAAAGCCGCTCCATTTCTTCCGGGGACTTGAGATAATACTGTCCGCCTTCATATCTCATTCTGTCCTCATCAGCGACCTTTTTCCCTGTCTGGATACAGAGCAGAATATCATGGGGTTCCACGTCCTCCGCAAATGTATAGTGGATATCATTGGTTGCCACCAGTTCGATTCCGGTCTCCTTTGACATCTTGATCAGCGCAGAATTTACCGTTGTCTGCTCACTGATCCCGTGATCCTGCAGTTCCAAAAAGAAATTGCCTTTTCCATAAATCCTCTCAAATCTCAAGGCCGTCTCTTTCGCCTTTTCATAATCTCCTTCCCTGATGTAAGTCGGAATCTCTCCTCCCAGGCAGGCGCTCAGCGCAATAAGTCCCTCACTGTAACGTTCGAGCACTTCATAATCCACCCGCGGCTTATAGTAAAATCCTTCCGTAAATCCTCTGGATACGATCTTCATCAGATTGTGATATCCACGGTCATTTTCTGCCAGAAGCACCAGATGAAAATAATTACTGCTGCCCTGTCTGGCTTCTTTTTCAAATCTTGATCCGGGTGTCACATAGATCTCACATCCAAGGATAGGTTTAATTCCTTCTGCCTTTGCAGCCTTATAAAAGTCAATGACTCCGTACATGACGCCGTGGTCTGTGATAGCAATGCTGTCCATCCCCAGTTCTTTGGTATGATGCACAAGCTCCTTGATCTTACTGGAGCCGTCCAGAAGACTGTATTCTGTATGAACATGTAAGTGTGTAAAACTCATGGAATTCTCTCCTGTACTTATTCTTCGCCCGGCCTCTGGGGCTCATCGTAAATATTATGTCCGGTTTCCAGGACTTTTCCCTCTACCGTAAACTTCATTGCCTTAGCATCAAGATTCTCACAGATGGTTTTTGTCACTGCCTGTACCGTCAGCACCTCGCCGGAACTTCCCATCTTACGCAGTGTCTTCTCAAATGCTTTATTGAAGTCGATATAGGCGGTCTGCTTCTTAATCTGAAAGGAATTGATCCTGGTCCCTTCCTCCAGAGTCCCCATCTTCATCATCTCTTTCAGCAGCTTCCCGGCCGTCACGTCCTCAATCTTGACCTTTCCGTTAATCAGGGTCTCCACGTTGTCATCCGGAGCATAAATCGTGCACTCTCTTACAACCGTTTTCTTGGAATCTGTCTCTGCGGCATCGGATTTTTTCCCTGACGCCGTTTTCTTTTTGGCTGTGTTTTCCTTCCCGGCTGCTGCCTCTGCAGTGGTCTTTTCTGCCTGTTTCGTATCTTTACTGCATCCGACCAGTCCCGCGGCTGCTGCCACAGCCAAAAGTCCGGCAAATATCAGTTTTTTCTTTCTCATAACAGTGTCCTCCTTAAATTGATCGAACAACATTTCTATACAGATTAGATTTTACCACAAATCCGTATCCTGTGCTATAATGCTAAAGAAAAGATAAGAAGTTAAAGGAGTAAGATTATGGAACATATGACCATTCAGGATATTTTAGCAGCAACCGGCGGCACTCTCTTATGCGGCGATGCCTCTATGCCAATAAATCGTCTCAGCACTGATTCCAGAGATGTAGGACCTCATACATTATTCGTACCAATCGTCGGTGAGCGGGTAAACGCACATAAGTTTGTAGAAAGTGCCCTAAAGGACGGGGGAGCTTCTCTGACCCAGGAACATGAGCAGGCGGAAGGCCCTCATCCTATTATAAAAGTGCCAGACACCTTAAAAGCCATGCAGCAGATCGCGTCTTTTTATAGAAACAAGATGTCACTGCCCATCATCGGCATTACCGGAAGTGTCGGAAAAACTACGACGCGGGAAATGATCGCCCATGTACTGAAAGGAAAATACCGGGTATTTGAAACTGTCGGAAACCAGAATAGTCAGGTGGGCGTGCCTCTGACTCTGGACCGTCTCACTTCCAGAGATCAGATCGGGGTGCTGGAAATGGGCATGAGTGAACCGGGACAGATTACAATCCTCGGAGAAATCATCCGCCCAAACGCTGCGGTAGTCACAAATGTTGGTGTCTCCCACATCGAGCAGATGGGAAGCCGGGACAATATCTGCCGGGAAAAACTGGATATCCAGAACGGTCTGCCTGAAAACGGCGTGCTGTATTTGAACGGCGACAATGATATGATTCGTAAACACATCGGTTATGTGACACATCCCTATGAATTCTTTGGATTTTCAGAAGACTGCTCTTATCGCGCGGAAGGAACAGAAGAAATCCATGGTCAGACCCATTTTACCTTCGTCCATGAAAATATGAAAGAACCGGTCATTTTAAATGTTCTGGGGGATCACAATGTGTCCAATGCCCTTGCAGCAATCGCCCTGGGCCTTGCCTATGAGGTTCCGATGGAAACGATCAAACGGCAGCTTGCCACATTCTCCGGACAGCGCCAGAATATCCTTAAAATACACGGGTACACGGTCATTGATGACGCCTACAATGCCAGCCCCGATTCCATGAAAGCAGGTCTTAAAATCTTGTCCGATTATAAGGACAGCGGAAGAAAAATCGCGGTTCTGTCCGATATGCTGGAGCTGGGACCGGACTCTCCGGATTACCACAGGGAAGTCGGCGAATTTTTGGGCACGGCAGATATTACGGATCTGTACATCACCGGAACCCTTTCCAAAAAATATGCAGAAGCTGCACAAAAAAAGAATCTCTCACTAAAAACGAAATGGTTTTCCTCCAATGATGAGCTGATATCTTATTTAAAGGATTATTTAAAAGAAAATGATGTAGTGCTGATCAAAGCATCTAATGGGATGAAGCTGTATGAAGTTGCAAAAGCTCTTGAGTAAGAATTGAAAACTTTGGCGTATAAGCGTATACAAAATGAAAGGCCTTCCACCTGGCGATGGAAGGCCTTTCATTATACCAAAATACACTTAATGTGTGAGAGAGGGTTATCTCTAATTCAAGGGAGGGAACCTTGAATTTAGATTTATTATACATCATATTTCAGATTTGTGTGCGTCAATGTAATAAATGGCTGTTTTATTGTCATGAAAACTTTTCCTCATCCTTATTTTCCCTATTTCATTACCGTTTATCTTATATTTTCCCCGTTTATTTTTTATAGCTTTTTCTTCTATTCAGCGTCTTTTTTGACATTTTTCGTCTGCTGTGCTACTTTAAATAGATAAATCGGAGAAAATTCTCTCAGGGAAGAGTACATTGATCTCCGGTTTTCTTCATTATTTAATATAAAAAAAGGAGATTAATATGAAAAACCAAACATTTACGTCCCCTCATGATCTGGAGGGAAAAATCCCCCTCCCTCAGGCCGTCCTTTTAGGACTGCAGCATATCCTGGCAATGTTTGCAGGCAATCTGACTCCGATCATCTTGATCGCCGGTGCCTGCGGCATCGGTGCAGGCAGCCCTCTTCAGGTATCTATTTTGCAGAATGCCATGCTGGTGGCCGGACTCGTAACCTTTGTACAGCTGTTCACCATCGGGCCGGTGGGCGCACGCCTTCCAGTCGTCATGGGCACCAGCTCCGGCTTTATCGGAGTATGTTCCGGAGTGGCAGCCTCCATGGGCGGCGG